>CAMZLN010000205.1 GCA_947311465.1 uncultured Saprospiraceae bacterium | reverse complement strand
TCTCACTCCCATTATCAGGAATAAAAATACTACTCCCCCCTATGCTTCCATATTCATATGATCTATTATTATAAAAATTACAATTACGGATCTCAATATCCACATCTACAGAATCAATAATTAAAAATATTCCCCCACCGTTTTCTTCATATTCTTCGGTATATTCTGAACTCCTCGGGAAAGCATATCCATTTTGAATCGTAAATCCATCCATAATATATTTTTGAATAGGTTCGTTATTATAATTTCTAAAAATATTTCGCATATTATCTCCTCCTTCATTTGGGTTTCCCAATTCACCATCAATAATCGTCTCATTTTTCACAAAATCTCTATTTTCCCGACTTGTTTCGTTTCCTTCAAATCCACCATATATTGAAGCCTGATTATACAATGGATATGAATACTCCCGAAATTCATCATCAGAAAAAAAATAATGCCCCTTAGCTACCCAGACTTCATTCAAGGGTCCTCCGTATGTCATTCCAAAAAAAGATTGATAAGCCGTTTCCCAAGATTTACCATCACCATTCGGTTTTGCATTTTGATTGATATAAATGGTATCCTGGGAAAAGAGTTGCAATGAAAACATGACAAATAAAAAAGAATAATATAATTTTGATATATTCATGGTTGGAAATTTAGTTTTAGATGATTGTCAATAATTGACAATCATCTAAAATTTAATAAAAATTATTTTTTAATAAAAGAAGTAGTTTGTACTGCTCCTTCTTCATTTTCTATTGAAACAAATATTTGTCCAACAATATCTAGGTTTGATAAATCAAAATCTTTTGAGTTGTTTCCTTTGTAAAACAACCCAGAATATCTTTTAAGCTCTTGCCCCATTGTATTTCGAAAAACGATATTTACTTTAGAATCTAACTCTAGTGAGAAATTCAAAGTAACAACATCTTCCACTGGGTTAGGGGTACACAAGATTGATGCAATATGATTATTGGATTCACTCTTTCCTCCTTCAATTTCAAAAAACTTTTCTTGGTCAATAGTTGAAAACTCAGCAATAACATCCACATCTATTTCCCCCCTACTTGTCACAAAAATAGTTTTCATCAGATTATTATCCAATGATAACACATCTTTCAAGTTGTCAATATCAGATTTTGCTTTAAGATAAAGAGAAAATAATTGTGAATCATCTTTTAAAGACACCGAGCGTACTTTATCATCTACCCATAATAACTGAATATTTCCATCAGCATACTTATCAAAATTACAAAAATCAGGATTAAACCCTTCTAAATCAGCTTTTCGACAATCCAATACATCAAACAATTCATTCTTAATTTGCATTCCAATTTGAAATCCTTCAATATTGTAAAAATTATTGGCTTTAAAGGTTATTTTTACAATATCTCCCTTATCTATTGATACATCAGTATTTCTAAAAATAAACTCTTTATTTTCTCTTGATGCACCATTTTCTGAAGTAAATCCAGCAAAAGATGTTCCATTTAAATCTCCCATCTTTACTAAATCAAATCCTCTTTTACCATTTTGAAGAGGACAAGCATAAGTCAGATTACTTGAAATAAAATTTGGAAAAGGAGCCTCAGGAATAGTAAAGGGATTATTATTAAAAGAGGATGATAATGTTTGAGAAACGTATTCTGGAACAAAAACATAAGGATTAACTAAATTTTGATTCATGTTTCCATAATTAATTGTTGTAGCTCCAATCTTACCAATAACAATATTTATCAAATGAATATAATCCGAAACCGAAATTCCGATATCATGATTCAAATTAGCTGCAATTTGTTTATACCCACTTGGAAGCAATTGTATATGTAAAATATGCTTTCTTAATAATATAATATCAACAACATTTACTCCTGAAATCCATTCACTATAGGAATAAGGTGTTTTCGGGGGAATAACAGTTGTCGTTCCGGGAACAATATAACTTTGCGTCCAAGCTGAATGAACAGAATAAACATTCACATCTTTAGGAGGCAAAAGTGCATACAAATTTGTCGCAAAAAATTTTCCATATCTCATCCCTGTTATTGATCCATTATCTTGACTTACAAAATTACTATTTAGTGAGCCTTGAAATATATATGACACAACAGCATCTTTCACTTTCTGTGAAGTTCCTTCGTACTCAACATAATCATTCAAATCATAAGATGGAGTTTGGCTAAAACCAACATGTTTATACATGTAATAATCATCATGCATACGATTGATTTGCCCATTGGTAAAATGATTACCACAATCATCATCAGGATAATAACTCATTATATTATCAAAGGGTGGGTCAAACACATCATGTTTGATATCTGCATATCCATCAATATATTGACATGTTGAATTATATTGTGGATGATAATTACCAGCACCCCGAACATAAGGATCAGCATGTGTATCTATCACCATATCTCCAGTGACATTGCCATGTAAATTATTATTATTTTCTGGTAGCAGGTTTGGATCATTAGAATCTACGAAGTCTGGACATTTAGGAAAATTAAAAGTCCAATCATTATTATAACAAATCAATTTCAATTGCGTGTTTCCACTTGGAGGTGCCAACATAGAGTAATTTTGTGCATTATTAAACGTATGCAGCAAATTAAAACAATGTCCAGTTTCATGACTAAAGGAGCCCCAAGCACTATTATTTCCATTATTCCAGTTCAAAGATATGATATTTCCACCAGCGACACTACTCCCAGAAGCATTACTATTTAAATAAACAACAATAACATTATCAAAATTATAGTAATATTTTGTTCTCCATTCATCTGGTGCTAACGTATGATAATATGGACTCTCTGGATTGTCAGATTTGTACATCTGGTCAGTCTCCAGCCTATAATTTTTTATTATAATTGAAATATCAAATTGCTCAAACTCGAGATCTGTTCCACTAAAATCATTATTTAATTCAGCAATAGCGTCATCAAGAACGGCTTGTGTGTTAGTTGTGAATCCATTTGAAAAAGTTGGATCTACAAAAACAACCCATATTTTATGTTTTTGCCAAGGAAGGTTCGCTGTTGCATTTTGGTATGCCTCAGATTTTACATATTCCTTCATAAATGCTTTCACTTTTTTATCCGATTTTACAATTTCTGCTAATTCCTTTGCGGAAGGGTGTGTTCCACACTCCTCTATCTCTTGCCCAAAAGCACCAGAAAAACTAAATATCAACAAAAACAATAATACACCTATAGGTTTGAATAGGTTTGAATAGGTTTGTAACATAATACAAATTTTAGTTAAAAAAATAAATTAAACCACAATATATTAAAATTACATTTAATATACAAGAAAAATTTAATAATACTTTCTCATACTATGACACTAAAAACCCTAAACGATTAACAATCAGAACTTTGCAACACAATCTATTTCTTACTCCGCATCCTCTGTTGTTTCTTAGATTTCGGGGTCATTCGTTCTTTCGTTTTTCTCTTCCCAAACAACAATTTCTCAGACAAATCATTTCTTCCTAAAGAAGACAATCTATCCTTAATCTTACCACGATTCTCTTTTTTATACCAAAAGAAATATAAATGTTGATTTTCTTTCTCTTTTCGAGATTTTGCAGTAAAAACAGGTTTTAATGTGTAAGGATGAACACCTGTATAATAAATAATGGTAGCCACGGTCATAGGTGTGGGTGTGAAATCTTGAACTTGCTCCAATTGAAAACCCAAATCCTTGGTATCTGATGCCAATTGTGCCATGTCTGTTTCAGAACAACCAGGATGAGATGATATAAAATAGGGAATCAAAGGTTGTTTTAATCCGTGTTTTTCATTGAGGTCATCGTACTTTTTTTTGAAGGCTTGAAAATGTTCAAAATTGGGTTTTCGCATTATTTTCAAGGTATCCTTAGCGGTGTGCTCGGGAGCAACTTTCAATCGTCCTGATGTATGATTGGTGATTACTTTTTCAAGATAAGTATCAATGGTATCATCTGCATTTTTATTATAAGATTTGGTCAATAAATCGTATCGAATTCCACTACTGACGAATGCTTTTTTTACTTTAGGGTGATTATGCACTTTATCATAGATTTCTATCATTGATTGATGAGAAGTGTCCAAATTACTACAAACTACGGGATGAATACAAGAAGGAGCTTGACAATTATCACATATAGATTGATTGATACCTTTTAGTTGATACATATTAGCAGATGGTCCGCCCAAATCACTGATATAACCTTTGAAATCTTCCATTTCCACCATTTCGTCCACTTCTTTCATAATGGATTCTTGAGAACGAGATGCTATAAACTTCCCTTGATGAGCAGATATCGTACAGAAACTACAGCCCCCAAAACATCCACGGTGCATATTGACAGAAAATTTTATCATTTCATAAGCTGAAATGGGTCCCCGTTTTTTATACTTTGGATGGGGCAATCGAGTATAAGGCAAGTCAAATGATGCGTCTATTTCCTTTTCATTCATCACTTGATAAGCAGGATTGATGACAATAGTTCGAGTATCAATATCTTGTAAAATTCTTCGTCCAAATACTTTATTGGATTCTATTTCTATGATTTTGAAATTGGATGCGAACGCAATTTTGTTTTTCAAACACTCGTCGTGACTATTTAAAGAAACTGTTTCCCAATTTTTATTTTTAGGTAATTTATCTTCTTCTGATAAAATATACCCTGTTTGTGGGATGGTTTTTAAACTAGAAAAAGGAACACCTATTTTCAAGAGTTTCATGATTTCCCGAAGAGGCTTCTCCCCCATTCCATAGACCAACAAATCTGCTCCAGTACTTTCTAAAATAGATGGCATCAGTTTTTCTGACCAATAGTCATAATGAGTTACTCTTCTCAACGAACCTTCTATTCCTCCAATTAAGATTGGTATTTCAGGATATATTTCTTTCAACTTCTGACAATAAACGGTCAAAGCATAATCTGGGCGATATCCTTTCTCTCCACCTGGTGTGTATGCGTCATTGCTTCGCATACGCTTGCCCGCTGTGTAATGGTTGATCATGGAATCCATATTCCCAGAAGTCACTGCAAAGAACATTTTGGGTGCACCAAATTTCCTAAAATCTCGAAGATCATCACGCCAATTGGGTTGTGGAATAATACCCACTTTAAGCCCTTCACTTTCTATGATTCGTCCGATTACTGCTGCTCCAAAACCTGGATGATCAACATAAGCATCGCCTGTAATGACTACAATATCTAGTTGTTCCCAACCACGCATCTTGACTTCCTTCATAGTGATAGGCAGCCAGTCGGTTAAGGGTCTTTGAAATATATTGTCGATTTTGTACTTCATTTATCAATGATTTTTCACTCATAGTTAATGGGTGTGAACCTACCTTCCTTTGTCGGTAGGCAGGCTCCTTTGGATTCTACGCTTAATTCCTAATTCCTAAATAATCCTCCGAATCATACTAGCCAATTCCACATTCCTAATTAACAATTCCTAAATAATTCTCCAAATCATACTAGTCATTCCTAATTCTCCATTCCTAATTCCTAATTAAAATCTATCGTCTAGAATAATTAGGACTCTCCTTCGTAATGGCAATATCATGTGGATGACTTTCCAAAATTCCTGCATGAGTAATACGTACAAAGGTAGCATTTTTCAAGTCATCAATGGTAGGAGCACCACAATATCCCATACTTGCACGCAATCCACCTAGATATTGAACCATCACTTCTGCAAGTGAGCCTTTGAAAGGAACACGTCCTTCAATCCCTTCGGGCACCAATTTTTTTACATCATCTTCCACATCTTGGAAATATCTATCCTTAGAACCATCCTTCATAGCCCCGATAGAGCCCATTCCACGATATATTTTATACTTTCGCCCATTGAAAATAACGGTTTCCCCTGGAGATTCTTCCACACCCGCCAATAAAGAACCTACCATAATCGTAGATGCTCCAGCCGCCAATGCCTTGGCAATATCTCCTGTAAATCGAATTCCACCATCTCCAATGATAGGCACATCCAATTCTTTACAAGCCTTATAAGCTTCATTGATAGCTGACAATTGTGGGACGCCCACCCCTGCAACAATTCTTGTAGTACAAATACTTCCTGGACCAATACCCACTTTCACGCCATCGGCACCTGCTTCGATTAAAGCTCTTGCACCTTCGGCAGTCGCAACATTTCCACCAATAACATCTAATTTCGGATAAGCTTTTTTTACTTTTTTGATGGTGTCTAATACTCCTTTAGAATGCCCATGTGCTGTATCGACAACAATTACATCTACCTCCGCTTTCACTAAAGCATCTACTCGTTCCATTGTATCTATGGTCACACCTACAGCTGCTCCCACTATCAATCTTCCAAAAGAATCTTTACAAGCATTGGGAAAATCTCTTACTTTTATCAAATCCTTATAGGTAATTAGACCTACCAATTTTCCATTATCATTTACGACTGGTAATTTTTCGATCTTATGCTTTTGCAAAATATATTTTGCTTGATCAAGATTGGTTCCTTCAGGAGCAGTGATTAGATTTTTAGTAGTCATCAATTCTGCAACAGGCTTCTGAAAATCTGTTTCAAACCTAAGATCTCTATTCGTTAAAATACCGATTAATTGCAATTTATCATCTACAATCGGAATGCCCCCAATTTTATATTTTTTCATCAAATTCAGAGCATCTTTTACCACAGAATCCACAGAAAGAGTCACAGGATCCACAATCATTCCACTTTCAGAACGCTTTACACTCCTTACTTGTTCTGCTTGTTGGTCTATGGTCATGTTTTTATGAACGATGCCAATCCCCCCTTGTCGTGCCAATGCAATCGCCAATTCTTTTTGCGTTACTGTATCCATTGCTGCGGAAACTACGGGAATATTCAATCTAATATTACGCGTCAAACGAGTAGATAAATCGACATCTCTTGGCAATACTTCTGAATAAGCGGGTACTAATAATACATCATCGAATGTGATGCCTTGAAAATCGAACTGATTGGTCTCAGTTTTATTTTTTTCTATTTCTAATATTCTTTCCATTTGCAAAGGTAAACTATTTTTTGTTTAAAATGCAAAAATTCTAGATGAGAAGATTAGTCGTCTCCAACTTCGTTGGGGACTAGATGAAGGATGAGAAGACAGGATACGCAAAAATTCTAATTTAACTCAAGTCTTTTATTTGAAAACTTTAATTTAAAAATATACCTTCGCAAAAAAACAAATGCTCACAGTTTTCGACGACAAATATTTCATGAAACAAGCGATCCAAGAAGCGAGAAAAGCCTTAGAACAAGGTGAAGTGCCCATTGGAGCGGTCATCGTTTCTCAAAATAGAATCATAGCCAAAGCGTACAATCAAACGGAATTGCTCAATGATGTAACGGCACATGCAGAGATGTTGGCGATTACATCCGCTACCTCCTTTCTTGGAAATAAATATCTGAATGATTGTACCATTTATATTACACTTGAGCCCTGTACGATGTGCGGTGGAGCCTTATTTTGGTCAAAGATAGGTCGAGTTGTATTTGGTGCTACGGACGAAAAGAAAGGGTTTATGTGTCATGGGAAAGAAATATTGCATCCAAAAACAAAGATTGAATTGGGCTTGATGATGGTGGAATGTGAGGCTTTGTTGGATGAGTTTTTTGCGGCGAAACGGTGAATTTTGGGGTTTCAGGACGGCAAGACTTCAGGACGTCAGGATATCAGGACGGCAGGACTTCAGGACTTCAAGACTTCAGGACATCAGGACATCAGGACGGCAGGACGGCAGGACTTCAGGATATCAAGACTTCAGGACTTCAGGACGCATAAAATATAAATAAATTAAAAAATGGCAAGAATTTAAGTCTAAAAAACTTAAATTCTTACCATTTAATTAAATATCCATATTAATAAAAAGTCTTAACGTCTTGAAGTCCTGCCATCTTGCCGTCATGACATCTTGCCATCTTGAAGTCCTGACATCTTGCCGTCTTGCCGTCCTGACATCCTGCCGTCTTGAAGTCTTGCCGTCCTGACATCTTGCCGTCCTGATTATTATTTACTCCCTCTTAGTATTCTTACTAGCAACATTTGGTTTTTCCATGATTTCGTCACCAATTTTCATAAAATTAAGAATTTCAACTTCTTTATCCATTCTCATCGTCAATTTGTAATTCCCTTTAGGTTCATTCTCTAAATCAACAACGATAGTATTCAATCCATTAATAAGATTTTGTCCATTTTCCATTACAATTGTACCCTGATTATCCGTCAACACAAACTCCAAAGTACCATTTACAAAACTTTCCAATTGAACAACGAATTCCTTTTTAACTTCAATTGTATTGATATCTTTAATAACTAAGTTATTTACGACCAATTTTTCAATTTCTGCAACGTTAGAGAAACTTTCTGTTTTATCCAAATCCACTTGTCTTAAACGATACCAAACCGTACCATCTATTACATTTAGATCTAAAAATCTATATTCTTTTCCTTTTTGAGTATTTCCAGCGGCAGATACTTGACCAATAACTTCAAAATTTTGACCGTTGTCAATAGATTTCTCTACAAAGAAAACTTCGCTATTTTCTTCAAAACTCGTACTCCAGTTCAAAAAGTTTCCAATAGCTAACTCTTCGCCATCCACTTCCAATTCACTAGAATACTGTACTCTTGCGAAAGAAATTGACGATGTAAAAAACGTAAGTAATAATAAGTAGGATATTTTTTTCATGGTATTATAATTTTCTCTATGAAAAATATTTTAATGTCTTATGGTTGATATGTTTCGTTTTATTATGATGCTAAGATAATCTTTTGAGAATCACAGAAAATACAAGAAAATCTAAATTTGTGACATTAATAAAATCTTAATTAGAAGTTAAAGTATTATTAAGGTGCTTTACAAGTCCTTCAAAAATTCATATATTTATATCAAAATTCTATATTATGAAAAACATACTCATTATTTTAGGTACTGTACTTCTCGGATTCTCTTGTAGTCCGCATCTATCTCCTTTCACGCAACAATTGTACCAAAATAACAACTGGACTGTCGATGATTTGAAACAAATTCAATTTTATCTATCAAAAGATATCGTTCTATACAGAAAAGTCTCTAAAGGTGAATCAACTATACATGGTGGAAAAATAAAGATTAAAAAAGGACAAAAAATTGAAGAAATTATTATTGAAGCTGGAACACCTGGTGTTGTACTCTTTTCTCCTAAAAAAGACCGACTAGCGGTAAGTTTTGAATCAGATGGTAATGATAGATATTTGATATTTGGACCCAATCCAAAAGTAGGAGAACGATATGTATTATTGGCAAAAGACTGGAAAAAACGAAAAGGGAAAATTAGTTATGATGATAAAATATATTTTACAGACTCCGAAAGTGCCTATGCGTCCTTATTGGTAGATCTAAAAAAGGTGAGAAAAGTTTCCCGATCAAAAAGAAAAGCAAAGGGTAGAACCCTGTAAAATGTCACAATCGAATATCAAATTTTATTCTTTTTAAAGAATAAATCAAAGAATTAGAATCTTGTACTTTCTTTTTCGGCTAATAGATTAAAATTTGTAAAATATTCATTTTCTGTAAAATTTCATATTCAAACACAGTAAATCACCTTGTATTCTATAAAAAGTCAAATTTATTCATCATTTTATTAGGAAGGTAAAAATAAATAATATATCTTTGCACTCGATTTAAAATCGCGGGGTGGAGCAGTTGGTAGCTCGTCGGGCTCATAACCCGAAGGTCGTAGGTTCAAGTCCTGCCCCCGCTACTAAGAGAAAGACTGTCACAAATGTGACGGTCTTTTGTTTTTTTTATAACGTCCTGATTTGCATCTTTGTAGCAGATATTAACCATATAAACAAACTACACAAACTACACATACTATGCAAATCATTCTGAAAAAGAATATTCTACTTTCTCTACTTTTTATATTGCCATACTCATACTCTTCTGCGAATATTTGTCAAAAAGACAATCCAAGTCCATTAACATTTATTAATGGTATTATGTTTGGGTGCGATTGCAATATGGAAGTGTTCACAATAAAAGGTATTGAAAATTTCCCATACAATGAGTTACATGTTTTTGATGCCAAAGGTATTGAAGTTTATCAAAAAGAAGGTTATAAAAATGACTGGAAAGGTAACTGCAAAGAATCTGAGATTAATAAAGGAGATGTGTTATACTATTTGTTTGATGATGGAGAGGGGATGACATATTCTGGGATTATTAAGGTGAATTGAGGCTTGCACTGCGTGCGTTGCGGGTTTCACTGTTTCTTGCACTGTGTGCGTTGCTGGTTGCTGGCACTACGTGCGTTGCTGGTTTCACTGTTTCTGCACTTCGTGCGTTACTTGCGTTGCTGTTTCTTGCACTTCGTGCGTTTGCTAGGCTGGCTTAAACAAAATGAATCTACTTTAATGGAACTAAAAAAGGATGAATAGTTTTTATCTTAAATATTTCTAACAGACTATTGAACAATTGATTAAGAAATCAAACTCCATTGTTTAAATTTATTTTTATTTTTCTTCAAATACTGTCGTAAATTCAAATGATCTGGGTGAATAAAATCTGGATCTTTCTCCAAAATAGCAATTGCAATCTCACGTGCAGCTTGTAATATTTTTGCGTCCTTCACCAAATCAACCAATTTAAAATCAAGAATTCCACTCTGCTGAGTACCTTCAATCTTTCCTGGACCACGTAATTTGAGATCCGCCTCAGCAATTTCAAAACCATTTGTTGTTCGGACCATCGTACCGATTCTTTCTTTTGCTTCTTGCGACAACTTGAAGCTAGACATCAATATACAAAAAGACTGTTCTCCTCCCCTACCTACACGACCACGCAACTGATGTAACTGTGACAATCCAAAACGTTCTGTATTTTCGATAATCATCACACTCGCATTGGGTACGTTGACCCCCACTTCGATTACAGTTGTGGCGACCATAATTTGAGTCACTCCTTCTACGAATCGCTGCATTTCAATATCTTTATCCTTTGCTTTCATTCTTCCGTGAACAACTGATATTTGAAATTCCGGCTTAGGAAACTCACGTGACAATACTTCATAGCCCTGTTCAAGATTTTGTAAGTCAAGTGTTGCAGATTCTTCAATCAAAGGATAAACCACATATATTTGTCTTCCTTTTGCAATTTCTTCTTTCATAAAACCAAAAACTCTCAAACGATTATTTTCCGTTTTATGCAGCGTTTTGATAGATTTTCGTCCTGGAGGCAATTCATCAATCACAGACACATCTAGATCCCCATAAATAGTCATCGACAATGTTCTTGGTATCGGAGTTGCGGTCATTACAAGTACATGTGGTGGAATGGGTTTGTTTTTCCCCCAAAGTTTAGCTCTTTGTGCAACACCAAACCGATGCTGTTCATCCGTAATAGCAAGCCCTAAATTATTAAAAATAACTGGATCTTCTAAAATAGCATGCGTTCCAATCAATATTTGAATGGTTCCATCTGCAAGGGCTTCTAAAAGTGCTTTTCGTTTTTTTCCTTTCACGCTTCCTGCTAAAAAGCCAACTACAATATCCAAACCTTCCAATGATTCTGTGATAGAAATAAAATGCTGTTGTGCAAGAATCGCAGTAGGAGCCAACATACACGCCTGATAGCCATTGTCCAAAGCCATCAACATCACCATCAATCCAACAACTGTCTTTCCACTTCCGACATCACCTTGAAGCAAACGATTCATCTGTATTCCAGATCTAGTATCCATTCGAATCTCTCTGATGACCCTTTTTTGCGCACCCGTCAATTCAAATTTTAATTTTTCATAAAAAAAACGATTAAAATAATTATCTAATTTTGGAAAAACATATCCTTTGATACTTCGTTTACGATCTACTTTATTTCTCAATAATCTCAATTGTAGGAAAAATAACTCTTCAAATTTCAATCTTTTTATCGATGCATTCAATGCAGCTTGAGATTGTGGAAGGTGAATATTTTTAATAGCATCAAAACGCGATGGAAATTGATATTTCTCAACGATATATTCAGGAAGTGTTTCTGCAATATCAAGAGCTGAAATTTTTTCAAAAATTGTTTGAATCAATTTTCTTCTAGCCTTATGATGAAGTCCTTTCGAATTTAATTTCTCTGTACTTGGGTAAACGGGTGCGAAACTTGGAGCTAAAATCGTATTTTGGTCATTTACAATCTCAATTTCTGGATGTGGAATACTTAATTTGCCATTAAAATGATTGATTTTTCCATAGACCACATATTCACAACCCACTTGAAGACTCTGTTCAATCCAATATGCTCCTTTAAACCAAATCAATTCGATAATACCCGTTTCATCTCGAAACACCCCCACCAATCTTTTTGAACGCCCATCGCCTAGTGTACTCAATCGCCGCAAAATACCACGCAATTGGACATACTCACTATCTCTATTCAAGGCACCAATTCTATGAAATTTTGTTTTATCAATATATCTAAAAGGGAATTGCAATAGTAAATCTCCAAAGGTGAAAATGCTCAACTCTTTTTTTAGCATTTCTCCTTTCGTCGGTCCGACTCCCTTCAAATATTCAATTGAAGATGACAATATGTTTGTTTTTTGCTCCACAGCGTAAAAATAAGTATCTTTGTGGGAAATTTTAAAAGTGAATGGTTTTTTTTATTTTTTTAACAAGTTACGTTTATGAAAGTGGAGAAGGTTAGGCGATTGTCTTAACGACAATCTAGGTTAGATGTTGAGTTGGATTTTATTCATAAATAGAATTTACTTTATAAAGTGGAGAAGGTTAGGCGATTGTCTTAACGACAATCTAGGTTAGAAGTTGAGTTGGATTTTATTCATAAATAGAATTTAATTTATGAATAAGGTACATGGCAGAATAGCTAAACTTCTAACCTAGGAATTGCAAAGGCAATTCTGACTCAACTGCTCCCTATTTAAATAAAATACTAAATCATTTAAAACCAAGTCATTTTTATGACTTAAATAAACCATAATAAATGGCAAAGTTTACAAAAAAACAATTACAAGTTGGAGAATTAATCAAGCGAAATTTCAGTATGATATTGCTCCAAGAAGGATCATATATTTACGGTAACGATGTGCTCGTTTCGGTCACCAATGTGATTATGTCATCTGATTTAGGAATTGCTAAAATCTATCTGAGTGTGTACAATACGCTTGAAAAGGACAAAGTAATTTCTATAATGGAACATCATACGAAACCGCTTAAACATGAACTGGCGAAACGTATCAGAAAACATGTTCGACGTATTCCCAATATATCATTTTATATTGATGAGACATTAGATGAAATCTATAAAATTGATAGTATATTCGATGATTTAGAAAAAAATAATCAAATGGGGTCGCCTGATGATGTTAGTGATGAGTAAGTTTCTTTTAGTTGAGAAGTTTAGACATCTCCAACTTCGTTGGGCATTAGTTGAGCGATAAATCTGTTTAGAAACACTATTTAAATCAAAAGTACAAGTAAAAAATTAATACTCCCAACCAATACACATACTATGTTTGAGAAAAATATTTACATTCAAAGAAGAGAAAGACTCATTTCAAAAATAAGTTCTGGAATCGTTATCATTTTAGGAAACAACGATGTAGGAATGAATTATGCGCACAATCCTTATCATTTTAGACAAGACAGTGATTTTTTATATTTTTTCGGAATTGATCGACCAGGTTTAGTAGGAATTATAGATATTGATACTGGAATCTCTACACTTTTTGGAAATGATTATTCTTTAGATGATTTGGTCTGGATTGGGAAACAACCTACCATTTCAGACTTAGCAGCAAAAACGGGAATTGTAAAACCAAAGTCACTTCAAAAAATTGAAGATATCGTAAATTCTGCACAACGCAGCAGACGAAAAATTCATTTCCTACCACAATATCGACATGACAATCTCATCGCTTTGCATGAATGGCTTACTTTACCCATTTCAGATATTAAAAACGGTGCTTCTGTCGAATTGATAAAGGCAATCGTTTCTCTTCGTTCTATAAAAGGAGCCGAAGAAATTGCAGAAATGGAAAATGCAGTGAATATTACGCGACAAATGCACATTGCAGTCATGAAAGCAGCTAAGCCAGGCATGTACGAATCAGAATTGGCTGGAATCGCTCAATCCATCGCTATTGCACATCAAGGACAACTATCTTATCCTGTGATCATGTCCAAAGATGGACAAACACTTCACAATCACTACCAAGGGAATAAATTGCAAGAAGGAGATTTGGTATTAGGAGATTATGGAGCTGAAAATACCATGCATTATGCAGGAGATATTACAAGGACGTTTCCGATAGCTAAAAAGTTTTCAAGTCAACAAGCAGATATATATGATATTGTTTTGAGAGCGGAAATGGCTGTCATCGAAAATCTAAAACCAGGTGTTCCATATAGAAATTTACATCTCTTGGCAGCGGGTATAATTTTAGATGGACTCAAAGGAATGGGGCTTATTAAAGGGAATATTGAAGATGCACTTCAAGCTGGTGCCTATGGTCTTTTCTTTCCACACGGATTGGGACACATGATTGGTTTGGACGTACATGATATGGAAGGGCTTGGAGAAAATTACGTAGGATATCGCGATGGTTTGGAGAGGAGTAGTCAATTTGGTTTCAAATATTTGCGTTTAGCAAAGGAGCTAGAGTCAGGATTTGTACTTACCGTTGAGCCAGGAATCTATTTCATCCCTGAATTGATTGAAAATTGGAAATCTTATAAAAAGCATCGAGAATTTATCAATTATCAGACCTTGAATTTGTTCAAAACCTTTGGAGGTATTCGGATTGAGGACAATTGTTTGATTACGGATAATGGGTATCGTGTTTTGGGGCAGCATATTCCGAAGACGGTGGGAGAGATTGAGGGGTTGCGTGGGTAAAAACGAGAGACAATTATCATCATCTCTTATTTTCATCTAGGAACTGGTAAGATTTACTAAATTCTCTACGCTTTCGGCTCTTCTAAATTTCGCAAATCATGTCATTTGCACTACTTTTTCACTTCATAACTATTGTCTATCGTGGATATGAATATTAATGTTGTTATTATCTTTTTCATTATTAATCACATTTTAAATTAATTAAACCTATTTTTCTAATAATATTTAGCCTTGCATCACAGCATATTTCATATTTTCTTTTCATTAACGAATCTTGTGTATGCCAGATTGGTAGTAATTTAGTAACAATCGTATCTCCACGTTTTGACTTGATAATAATCTCACGACTATTCGCTTTTTTGGTGATAACACTTCCTAAAGTAAGAACATCAGATATCTCTAAACCATAAGCCCATGAATCTATAGAAATACTATCATTTACAAAAAACAAACCATTACCTATATCTAAAGATTTTACAACAATATGTTCTTTTTTTTCAATAGAAAAAAAAGAAGCTTTGCAAATTTTAACATCTAAGCCGTAGAAAAACAAACCAAAAATTATACTCAATCCAATAAATACAAAAATAAATAATGCCTTTTTCATCTTCTTTCTTTTGTTCTACCCAAATTAATTACTTCCCAAAACATTCCGACTCCCATACTTATCGTGAATATGAATATTATTGTTTTTTTCATTTTATTGTTTTGTAAAAAATGATTATTCCTAAAAGTTTTCTACATGGTATTTGGCATTCATTGATACAAAAAAGTAATTTAGCTCTTTCAACTTTCATATACGATAAGTATTTATAAATTCAATTACCTCTTTAATTCTAGAATACAAAGAAAATTGTGAATTTGATGCTTGAACTCGGTCTCTGTTTGAATTGATCCAATAAAATTGGTTACCAAAATGAATAATGAACTTTGATGTATTTTTAATAATATCATCCATACACTCAATCCTTTCTTTAATAAGCGTTTGGTGTTCAATATCCAAAGATGAAACTTCAGATTCTCTACCGCAATTAT
>CAMZLN010000204.1 GCA_947311465.1 uncultured Saprospiraceae bacterium | reverse complement strand
TTCTTTGCTCCTTAGATTAGGGGATGAGTTGAATTTCCAAAGGACATTATTGTTAAGAAATAATCTTATTTTTCAAACGTCAACTCATCTAGTTTCGATTTAGGAGAGCCGTCTCATCAAATCATCTACTTTTCAAATATTATAGTACTTTAACTTTGTGATCTTCGTGGTCTTTGTGGTTAAAAAGATTATAAGATGAGTCAGTCGCAGCTTCTTTGCTCCTTAGATTAGGGGATGAGTTGAATTTCCAAAGGACATTATTGTTAAGAAATAATCTTATTTTTCAACCGTCAACTCATCAAGGCTCGACTTAGGAGAGCCGACTCATCAAATCATCAACTTATCAAACATGGCTTTGTGGTAAAAAAAATATTCTTTTCAAGAAAGGTACTACGTGTTATTTTTTTCCTACTTGTCATAAAATTAGAAATCAAAAATAAGGATAAACTCTATTTTTAATCATCCTTATTTAAACTAATAAATTAAAAAAATAATCATGACAAAGTACAAATTATTATTCCTAATGCTAATACTTCCACTTTTTGGTTTCACCCAAGATAAATACACCATAAGTGGAAATATCACAGATGCGTCAAATGGAGAAACACTCATCGGAGCAAACGTATTCATCACAGGAGCCAATTTTGGAACAGTTACCAATGTGTATGGTTTTTATTCGCTATCTATTCCAAAAGGTGAATACACGATTCAATTCAGTTATATTGGATATGAATTGATTGAAAAGAAAATAAATGTAGAAGAAAATTTAAAACTCAATATAGAATTGGGGGAAGCAAGTTTGGATCTCGGTGAAATAGTAGTCATCGCCGAAGAAAAAAAGACCAATATCAAAACTCCACAGATGAGTGTCACTAAGATTCAATCTAGCCAAATCAAAAAAATTCCAGCAGTAATGGGGGAAGTGGATATTATAAAAAGTATCACCTTATTACCTGGAGTGACCAATGGAGGCGAAGGGACAAGTGGCTTCAATGTGCGAGGTGGAGCAGCAGATCAAAATTTAATTCTATTTGACGAAGCTACTCTATTTGCAACTTCTCATTTATTCGGATTCTTTTCGGTATTCAACACTGATGCTGTCAATGATATCGAATTATACAAAGGGGGAATTCCTGCTAAATATGGGGGACGTATCTCTTCGGTACTTGATGTTCATCAAAAAGATGGTAATAAAAAAGGATACCATTTCAATGGTGGTGTTGGTCTGATTTCTAGTAGATTAATGGTAGAAGGTCCTTTGGTAAAGGATAAGGGCTCTTTTCTTTTAGCGGGTAGAACTTCTTATTTGAATATGTTTTTAAAACGATTTAAGAAAACCAAAGACCAAAGGTTGGGTTTCTACGATTTGAATACTAAATTATCTCATAAATTTTCAGATAAAGATAAGGTCTATCTCTCTGGATATTTTGGAAATGACTTGATGAAATTTGGAAAACTACTTTCTTTAAGCTACGGTAATAAATCTGGAAACCTAAGATGGAATCATCTATTCTCTGATAAAATGTTCTCAAATCTATCTTTGATTTATAGCCAATTTGATTATAACCTTTATATTAGTGAACAAGATTTTGATTGGATTTCTCATATCAAAAACTATAATCTAAAATATGATTTTAACTATTTTGCCAATGAAAAATTTAAATTCAATTATGGTATCAATGCTATAAAATATACATTCAATCCTGGAGAGATTATTCCTGGTAAAAAATCCGATTTTAATAAATTTATCCTTGAACCCAAAAATGCTTATGAAGGGGCAGCTTATTTGGATGTTGAACATAATGTAACTGAAAAATTGACAGCAAGATATGGTATTAGATATAGTGCTTTCTTTAGAATGGGCGGACAAAAGTTGAATAAATATAAAAATGATCCTGTAGAATTTATTGAAGGGGTCAATATTTATCAACCAGCACAAGCCATTGGTGTAGATACTTTTGCAAAGAATGATGTCATTAAGAAATTCGGTAATTTTGAACCCCGATTTTCTCTTTCCTATCAAATCAATGACAATACATCTGTAAAAACAAGTTATCAAAGAATGACGCAATATTTGCATCTGATTTCCAATACAAATTCCCCTGCTCCCCTTGATGTGTGGGCACCAAGTGGCAAATATATCGAACCACAAAAATCAAATCAATATGCAATTGGTGTTTTTCATAATTTTCATAAAAATGCTTACTCTTTTGAATTGGAAGGCTATTATAAGGATATTCAAAATCGTGTAGATTATATTGACGGATCTAATATTGTAGCTCAAAATCACATCGAAACAGAGATTCTTGCTGGAGAAGGGCGTGCTTATGGAGCAGAAGTGTTATTGAGAAAAAATACAGGAAAATTAACGGGTTGGGTCGCTTATACTTTATCTAAATCTGAACAATTGGTCAAAGGTAGAACAGAAAAAGAAACGGGCATCAATGATGGAGATTGGTATAATACGCCTTATGATCGAACGCATGACTTATCAATAACAGCAAGTTATGAACTTTCAAAAAAATGGACTTTTAGTGCTAATTTTATTTTCCAAACAGGAAGACCCACCAATTACCCAAGTGGGCAATATTCTTACAATGGAATCAATGTTCCTGTTTATGTCAGTAGAAATGCGGAACGATTGCCTGCTTACCACAGAATGGATATTTCGGCTACTTACTCTCGACATCCAGAAAGTAAAAGACGATTTAAAAGTGATTGGACCTTTGGTATCTATAATTTGTATGACCGAAAAAATGCAGCATCTATCTCTTTTGAAAAAGATGACAATGGCGATACCAAAGCCTTCAAAACATCTATTTTTAGAATAATGCCTGCTATCACTTATAACTTTAAATTTTAAAACTCATTCTTTATCCAATACTTTGTCAATAAAATACTATTATTATGAAATCATATATTAAAATATTTATACTTGTCCTTAGTTCTATCGTCCTTCATTCTTGTAAAGAAGTCATTGATGTGGAAACGCCTAGTGCCATTACAAAACTAGTCATTGAAGCAGATCTTACACTCACTAAGGAAAAAGACAATAGCAAACAAACCATCACTTTAACGGAAACGGGTGATTTGAATACTAAAAAACCAATTCCTGCTCAAGGCGCTGATGTCAAAATCTCTTTTGATGGTTCTGTAATTCAATTTGAAGAAACGCAACCTGGAATTTATACTACCGAAAACTTTGTAGCGAAACTAGGCTATGAATATGTTCTTGATATTGAATATAACAAAGAAAGCTATCAATCAAAACAAGAATTTGTTGCTGTTTCAAAAATTAAAGATGTGGGACAATCCATAGAATTTGGTGATGAAATTGATGTGCCAGAAGTCATCTGGACTTGGGATGATCCTGCGGGGGTAGATAATTTCTATTTCTTTGAACTGGAATATATTGATTCCTTAAATGAAATTCAACATCACAATTGGTCTTGGGATGATAGTTTTGAAGATGGATACGAAATGTATGACTTTTTTGAAACAGATAAATTTAAAAAAGGGGTTGAAATTAAAATCTCTATTTCTGGAATCACTAAACAATATAATACTTTTTTACAGCTATTGGACAATCAGGAAACTCCTAATACGGGTCCTTTTTCTTCGCCACCTGTAAATGTAAGAGGTAATATTCTAAATATTTCAAATGAGAAAAATTATCCTTATGGGTATTTTATTTTGAGGGAGAAGGATGATGTTGTTTATTCTTTTGAGTAGGGCTGAAATTGGTTATTGGTTGTGAGTTGTGGGTTATTTCATGAATTAAAATTATTTTTTAAAACTGGATTGTTTTTTAAAACTATTATTTACAATCAATAATTATATTTTCTTAAAAACTTGTTTTTCATATTCTTTTTGCTAGTAATTATGATAGATGCTAATATTCTTAAAATAGACTGAATCTCATTTAACAGTAAATTATATTCTTTAGATTCGATATACCCAGAACGAAATAAAAGTTCAAGCCAATATTCTGTTTCATTGGCTTCTTTTTGAGCAATTGCCAATTTATGAATAAAATCTTTTTTACTTTCTGCATGTTCAGATTCTCGAACAAGAGCTCCAATTGCTGTTCCACTGCGAAGAATTTGTTTGCTTAAAACAAACTCTCTTTTATCAACCAACATTTTGTGAATCTTGATAATATCTAAAGCAAAATCAAAACTCTTATCTCGTATTAAGCCCATATTTTCGTATTTTAAAATAATCCATAACCCACAACTTACAACCATTTCACAATCTACAACCCATAACCATTTTTTTCAACCCATAACCCACAACCATTTCACAACCCACAACCATTTCACAACCTACAACCCATAACCTTTTTTTAAAACCCACAACTATTTACCCATTTTCAATCATACTTCTTAAAAAAACTCCTAACCCTCATCTGTACCACACCCACCACCGCTTCTCCAATTATAGAAGAAGACATCTTCGAAGTACCTTCTACCCTATCGATAAATGTAATGGGAACTTCCTTAATTTTAAAACCTAAAGTTTTAGCAGCATATTTCATCTCAATCTGAAAAGCATATCCCACAAATTTGATTTTATCTAGGTCAATGGTTTCAAGCACCTTTCGTTTATAACAAACAAAACCTGCCGTTGGATCTTTTACAGGCATCCAGGTAATCATGCGTACATAGAGCGATGCACCATAGGAAAGAAAGATTCTATCTTTGGGCCAATTTTCAACCTTGCCCCCTTTAACGTACCGTGATCCTAAAGACAAATCAGCACCATCTTTTGCACATGCGTCGTATAAACGCACCAAATCTTTAGGATTATGTGAAAAATCAGCATCCATTTCCATGATGTAATCATAACCATGCTTGATTCCCCAACGGAAACCATGGATATAAGCCGTGCCTAATCCCAATTTCCCCTTCCGCTCTTGAATATGCAATGATTCAGGATACTGTTGTTGTAAATCTTTCACAATATCAGCGGTTCCATCAGGTGAACCATCATCCACGATTAAAATATGGAATGATTTTTCTAAAGAATATACCGCAGCAATAATCTTTGCGATATTTTCCTTTTCGTTGTACGTTGGTATGATTACTAATGCGTCTGACAAGATATTTTTTTATAATTCGCACCAAAGATACACTTATTTTGAAAATATCAAATTGGTGATGGGAAAGATATTTTTATATTAACTTTTTGAAAACGCTAAATCGATAAAAATGTTATATTTTAACATAAATGATTTATCTTTGAATAGACAAAATCCATCATCATGTTTGACAAAGAATTTAAACAAGCACTCAGTTGCCTACCGTCCAAAGAAAAAGATAAACTAATTCTCCGCTTATTAAGAAAAGACCATGCTTTGGCAAATCGATTGTATTTTGAATTGCTAGATACTAAATCAGTAGATGAAAGACGGGAAGAAATGGCTGAACGTGTAATCAAAAGAGTCCGAAAAATAACCTACGATTTTTATTCTCCAGGCTACCTTATGATGGATTTAAGGTACTTGAGTGGAGATATTACGGAACACGTAAAAACTACTAAAGACAAATACGGCGAAGCTAGTTTAAATTTGCTTATGCTCAATGAAACGTTGACATCTATTGGAGATAAATTAATGTCTTTTTCTTATGGTAAAAACTATAAATTCAGTATCTATATCATCGCTCGTGCTTTCAAAATTCTTCTATTAATCAAAAAATTACATGAGGATTATTATATCGAATTTCAAGATGATATGAAAAAATTGGGTAATTTGATTGGACATAACGATATTTTAATGCCTATCGCTATTCGAAATGGATTGAATGTCAATTGGTTTTTGGGCGAGATACCTGAGGATATTGTGGAGATTCATAGGGGAATTCGGCGGCAAGGGTTTTTGAAGTGATGAGAAAAACTCAATCCCACATATAATCAATATTAGAAAACCGTATTGTTAAATCAGTGTCAAAATCTATACATTACTGAAATATAACCTCTAGTTCCAAAACTAGCCCCTGTATACTTACTCTCAAAAACAGATTTATTCGAGGAAACTAATTCACCATCACGACCAAATATTTCATCTTTATCAATACGATTACCTTTCATGTTTGCCCAACTCAACCAGACATTAAAGCTAAGACCCAAATAAAAATCACTAAAAATATTATAAAAAAT
>CAMZLN010000203.1 GCA_947311465.1 uncultured Saprospiraceae bacterium | reverse complement strand
TGAGAGCAAACATAGCACTAAACCACAGGCAGATACGCCTAACAAACCGCACATAAAGCCATACTCAAATATTTGATAAGTTGATGAATTGATGAGTCGGCTCTCAAAAGTCGAGCCTTGATGAGTTGACCTTTGAAAATGAGATTTATTTTAATAATAATGTCCTTTGGGAATTCAACTCATCCCCTAATCTAAGGAGCAACCTGTCTGCCGACCCTAGACAGGCAGAGGAAGTTGCGACTGACTCATCTTATAATCTTTTTCACCACAAAGAGTCCTTTTGTAATATTAATTGCCACGAATGCACGGATGCCGTTCATACATGCTTGACGAAATGAGTTTCATCAGACTTTAACTCAGCTCCCCATATCCCCACTAAACCACTTTTCTGAAACAAATTCAGGACGAGCCTTTTGGAGAAAAGGAATAGGACGAGCCTGTTTTTCTTTACGAAGTTCATCTATCAATTTATTCCAATCAGGTAAACTTTGATGATAAGTATCCAAAGATTTATATACTACATCGTGAATTTTATTCCTAATTTTAAGTTTATTCAACTTCCAATTGCGTGGATTTGGATAAATTCGATTGCTAAGAAAAATAAATATTAGATCATATTTTGGATCAACCCAAACCATTGTACCTGTAAATCCTGTATGGCCATAAGATTGGCTAGATGCTTTTTTGCTACAAGATTGTTTCTTATTTCGTGCATCTAATCGGTCAAAACCAAGGGCTCTTTTTGATCCATATTGTTTTTTTGTGAATGATTCGACCGTCGCTTTTTTAATGTATTTTCGTCCGCCATATTCTCCTTTGTTTAAGAGCATTTGATATAATGGAACCAGTGATTCTGAATTAGCAAAGAGTCCTGCATTCCCTGCTACGCCACTGAGCAATGCGGCAGATTCATCATGTACATAGCCTTGTATCAATTGTTTTCTCCAACGATCATCTCTGGCGGTTGGTATAAGTGAAGCAACTGGAAAAATCTTTCGTGGATTGAAAAGGCATCTATCCATTTGAAGAGGATAATAAAAATATCGATTGCAAAAATCATCCAAATCTTTACCAGATTGTTTTTCGATGATTTTTTGTAAAATAACGAAATTGATATCAGAATATCTAAAGCGAACTCTTTTCTTTGGCTTTAATTTTTTGATTTTATTCCAAATTTCATCTTGTTCACTTCCTTTAAACCATATCTTGTTGGCAATTTTAACATTGAAACTATCTGTTTTTTCTGTACATAGATATTTATTACAGAAACTGGCATCATTATCTTTTTTACGGATATATTGACCAATTGGCATATTGGGTTGCAAGCCAGATTGATGGAGTAATAATTTATTTACAGTAATATTCGCCAATCGCCAATTATTGTCAATAGTAAAGAAGTCTTTCAATTTATTACCAACAAATACTTTCTTTTGATCCATTAATTTCATTAGAGCGACCGTTGTTGCAGTCGTTTTTGTTAATGATGCAATATCATACAAATCAGTAGGTTTTACTGCTTTTTTCTTACTGTAAGTATGGTATCCAAATGATTTATTGTAAATGACATTTCCACTTTTGGCGACTAAGATTTGACATCCAGGGATGGCTCTAGATCGAATAGCTCGATTCACATAGGCACGTATATCATATAATCTTTTGTGATCAATTCCAACTTCTTCTGGATCAGAATAGGCAATTCTTGTTTTTTGAAAGCCATGCTTACAGTCAATTCCTTTGATGGGAGAAATTCCTATCGGAACAATGCCTCCGAAGATGGTTTGTGCAGTATATTTTTCAGTGTGATGATTGGTTTCAAATACATGAATCATCGCACAAGTGGAGTCAAATCTCAAAAGGTTATTGGGATTTCCAAAATTGACAATAATCACAGTTGACTTTTTACTTAAATCATTTATTTTTCGGATAAAAACACTGTCTTTGGTTTTTGAAACGTTGATTTGGTCTAATGATAGGACCAAAGTTTGTCTTTTATAAATTTTTTCTTTGAAGTCAATAATAGAATCAGATGATAGGGATGGCGAGAGGGTATTTCCATAGTAATGACTCATCTGTGCTTGAAATTCTTTCATACCACCTTTTCCAATTTTCATCCACTTAATCATTTGACTTTTTTGATCGTTCAATGGCAAAGTACAATTATAATTGTTGGGTACTGATACAGATGCTTTGTATAATTTTTGTGCAAAATAATCAAGAGATGGATGTTGATTGTAAGTATAAGCGGATATGGTGTCTATTTTTGGTGGACGATTATATTCAAATCCTAGCCATTGTTTTGCCTTGATTGACTTGAGCGCTTTTCGATTGATATCTTCTATAGAAATAATATTTGATGCTATTTGTGTTTTAATAAGATTGACAATTTCAAAGGGGGATTGATTGATGATAAATATATCGGTTCCAGAACGAAAATATTGCAAAAAATCATCATTTTCTGGGACTTGACTGATTAATAAACCTTGAAATCCCATTTGTTGTTGGACGAAATTTTGCAAATAGTTGGAAGTTGGATGATTTTTGTTTTCTTTAATAATTTGTTCATCTACAAGGAAACCTGAAATACCATTTTGTGCAATTTCTTTTTCAAAAGTTAATTTATCATTGTAAATCCAAGTAGAATCTAGTAGGGTAGGACCTTGAATATCGGTGATGGATCTAGCTATGGACAAGATTTTATTGACTTGCATTGTAGCTGCAAATTTATAGGAAGTTTTGCGGATACTTTCCCAATTATTTTTAAAAACATTAAAATCGTAATCATCAGATTCTGAATTAATATTGATAGAAGGACCTATACAGAAATTTATTCCTAGTGCCTTGGTCTGACGTAGATTCAAATCCGCCATTTGTTGATGAAAAGAATCCTGTCGGATACTTCCCATAGTTGCTAGATTTGGAAATTGTGGTGTATCTGTAAAAAGATTAGATTGACTAACCAATTGATGTGTTCCTACAAATAAAGGAATAGGAGCTAGATTTTGCAACGTATCTAATTTTCCACTAAAGCAACGAATTGAAATGTTTTGCAGAATGACACCTCCAAGATATCCGTTTTCTACCCAAATATCCAGAGAGTCTTGAGTACAATCATCATTTCCTTCTGGTGAATAAATTAATAGTTGACCAATTTTCTCTTCTAACGTTAAATCGTTTAGAATTTTTTGAGCATTAACTTCATTAATTTCTGAAAAGGGATTATGTGTAAGTAGAATTTGATTATCAACAACGGTTTGTTCGTGGCAACCAACGAGCATTAGGGCACAGAAGAACAATGTTAAAAACCGCATAAAATATTAGAATAGTGCTTGTGCTAGAAAGGAGCTTTGGCTCTTTTCGTTAAAATATTTGTTTTCTAGCAAATAGTATGATTTTGTATTTAGTTTCTGTCTAAACACTTTCTATAACGGATTGATTGAATGTTTGTTGCTGAATATTCAGTTTATAGGTTTTATTTTAAAATTAGTAAAAATTAAGATAGCAGATAGCAAATTGTTAATCATATTTTTTAGATACCATCTTGAATTTTTGGTTATTAAAAGACTAAGTCCTATTTTGTGAACATTTATTCTAAATATGAATCCTATTAATATAGAAAAAGGCTGGAAACTTGCGTTGGAAGATGAATTTGAAAAGCAATATTTTTTAGATTTATCTAGTTTTTTAGTTAATGAAAAACAAAATGGAAAGGAGATATTCCCTTCGGATTCCTTGATTTATAATGCATTTAATAGTACACCTTTTGAAAAAGTAAAAATCATAATTCTTGGACAGGATCCTTATCATGGCGAAGGTCAAGCTATGGGTTTAAGTTTTTCAGTGCCAAAGGGCATACGTATTCCTCCTTCACTAAAAAATATTTATAAAGAATTAAATGCAGACGTTGGAATTGAAATTCCAAAACATGGTGATCTTTCAAAATGGTCAACTCAAGGCGTATTTTTATTAAACGCAATGCTAACTGTTGAAAAGGGAAAAGCAGGATCACATCAGAAAATAGGTTGGCAAAAATTTACGGATACAGTTATTAAAACATTATCCAATGAACGAGAAAATCTGATATTTATGTTATGGGGTAATTTTGCCAAGAAAAAGGCAGAATTGATTGATGACTCAAAACATTTAATCTTGCAAGCAGCGCATCCATCTCCATTAGCTAGGGGAGCATTTTTTGGAAGTGCGCATTTTTCAAAGTCAAATGAGTATTTAATTCTAAATAATAAAGATTCAATTGATTGGGATTTATAGTAAAATGCTTTGTAGTGGTTATTGTTTGTATTTTATTGCTAATTTTATTGTTGTATGAGAGTATTCTTATGTTAAAGTGCTGTTAAATTGGAAATTAACTATGAAATTATCGTTAAAGGGTTATAACTTTGAACTAAAATAGCTTTTATGAAAACCTTTTTCTCTGTATTCTTTTCATTGTTTTTTATTGTTTCTATCCAAGGGCAAAAACACTCTATTAGTACTGGGTTCGAATTTGGGAATACTCCTTATATTAACAAAATGGGAATGGGTGTTCATTTTTCTTACGATTATGAAATTTTTTCAAAAATAAATATCTCGACAGAAATTGATGCTATGCATGATAAGATGCGAACTTACAGTAAATGTTCTGTTTGTATTGATTCTGAATGGATTTCTACTATCGGAATGAATGGACTTTTTACAGTGGATTCAGGAAATAAACACAATATCCGTTTGGGATTTGGAGAAAGTATGTCATATATTAAATATGAATATGGTGGTTATGAAGTTATTGAAAATGATAAACTATACTTAATCGAACAAAGTACAAAATCAGTCTATGCGTGGATGACTAATCTTGTTTTGGATGGACAATATTTTATTACCAAATCTCATTTCGCAGGAGTGAAATCTATATTCCGATTCCCATTAAAGGAAAAGGCGGTTGTAGACGATTCTCATTCTATAAAGGGAAATTTTTCGGTACTTGTTGGGTTGGGATATCGATTTTGAATATATTCCTGTCATGAAAATATCACTTGCTAAGGGGAGAATGTTCATTTTTACATTTAAATAAGTTAATAGATAATACTACCAAATTGGAGCCTAATTGTAGAATTTTAATGCCTATTTCCCAGTTAATTCGGTAATTTATCTATTATATAACTAGGAATGTCGAAGATTTATCGGTTTTTACTCAATAAAATGTATATTTGAATTGTTGTTAGTAGTAGAATAGAAGTGCTACTTGATTTATGGTTGACAGCCATTTCACATTTTAATATTGAAAAGATGAAAAAGAGAGTAAAAAAAGCAATTTATAACCAAGTAAAAAAGACAGTTATGGGAACGGGTAAAAAAGATAATGGGAATAAAAATTTAAGAAAAAGACACGCTGATACCGTTATTAGAAATCATGTGATTTGGTCAATGGGGGCAGGGTTTATTCCAATCTTAGTGGCGGATGTTTTTGCGGTAAGTGCTTTGCAATTGGATATGATTCGTCAGTTGTGTAAAGTATATGATATTGATTTTGAAGAAACACGTGGTAAAGCATTGGTAACTTCTTTGACGAGTGCAACTTTGGCTCGGTTAGGAGCAAGAAGTCTTGTTAAATTAATTCCAGGACTTGGAACTTATATTGGAGGAATGACTGTTTCTGCTTTTGCAGGTGCATCAACTTATGCTTTGGGTGAAGTCTTCAAATTGCATTTTGAATCGGGTGGAACTATATTGGATTTTGACCCAGATAGAGTTAGACGTTTTTATAGAGATAAATTCGAGAAAGGAAAAGATGTCGTAAAAGATTGGTCTAAAGATGATTTGGGTGATATTGATGTGGAGATTGAGAATGATGAAATTGTCGCAGATAAGAAAGGTGGTTTTAAAAAGATGGACCCTATTGTTGAAGATGATATTTTGGAAACTCCACCTTTTTCTGAACCTGTTGTAGAAAAACCGAAAGATCCATTAACGCAACTTAAAGAATTGGGTGATCTAAGAGACAAGGGAGTTATAACAGAAGCAGAGTTTAAGACTTTGAAAAAGAAATTGATAGATGATTTTTAGGAATTAGGCTATAGAGAAGTAGAGTGTTTAGTGACTGGATGGAAACTATTTATTTTTATTTAGTATTAATAGTACTTTACTTCTCTATAAACTTTGAATCGTACACAATCTACACTTCAAAATACACATCTTCCAAAGGCAACCGATAGCGTTCCCCAAAGATTCCTTCTGGCTTGCGTTTTCCACAAGAAATAACCATATTAATTTCTGCTTTTTTGGGTAGGTTTAATATTTTGCGAACTCGTTTACTATCAAACCCTTCCATAGGGCAGGTGTCATAACCTTTGGATGCCATACTCAACATGAAAGTTTGCGCACCAAGACCTACACTTTTATGAGCAGTAACTCTAATGTCATTGGCGGAGACTTCTTTATATATTGGTTTTTTCCAACCAATTAGGGTCATTAATATTTTTTTGAAAACGCCAAATATCCCGAAAAAATCTGTGTAAATGAAAGGAAGTAATTTTGAATAATAATCTATTCCTGTCTGAGACATGGCTCGATCTCCTTTCTTGATAGCTTCCAAATTGGATTTACACCGATCTCTCCATTTGTCTCTTCGAGTAACAATGACCATGAAATTTGGTGCTGTTCGAGCAGCGGATTGCCCTAAACATGCTTCAATTAAGGCTTTTTTCTTTTCTGAATCAATGACATGATAAAATTCCCAAAGTTGTAAGTTACTACTATTGGGAGCTAAGATTGCATCGTCAACAGCTGATTGGATAATTTCATTGGGAACGGGTGTACCGTCATAGATTCTCGTTGACCTTCTAAATTCTAGGATTTCTCTAAATGTCATTTTGTTTTGTATGTAGTTTTTGAAATGCTTGTTTTAAATTGGCTTTCAGATCTTCTATATCTTCCAAACTCATTGATGTAACATGCCTGTGCTGAATAGTTTGAAACCTAACCCAAAGCCTCCATCCCCTCAGTCGCCAACTCCCAAGCATCCATCGCCAAATCCAGATCTTTTTTACTCTGAGCATAAGCATCCAATTTCGTTTGCACATCCGCCCGACTATAAAAATCATCCGCTTCCATTTCCTTTTCTTGTTGTTTGATTAATTTTTCTAATTTATCAATCTTGCGTTCCGCATTTTGAACATCTTTTTGGAAACGTCTTTTCTTTTCAAAATCTTCTTTGGAAAGTGTATTGTCTTTTTTGACTTTTTTAGCAGCGACACCAGCGTGAGAAGATTTGCTCAACTCAACCTGTCGCATATTTTCCATCTTTCTTTGATTTAGGAAGTAATTGATGTCACCAAGATGGGTATGTAGCTTTTTATCTCTAAATTCAATCGTTTTTTCAGTCAATCCTTCTAAGAAATCTCTATCGTGAGAAACAACAATCAATGTTCCATCATAATTTTGAATGGCACGTTTAAGCACATCTTTTGAAATCAAATCCAAGTGATTGGTAGGTTCATCCAGCACCAACAAATTGAACGGTCTAAGAAGTAAACAAGCTAGAGCAAGTCGTGCCCTTTCGCCTCCAGAAAGTACAGAAACTTTCTTATCAGAATCTTCTCCACTAAACATAAACGCACCGAGAATACTTCTTAAACTGGTTCTTTTTTCAGGTGGAGAATGTGCTTCCATCGTTTCCAGAACCGTATTTTTCAAGTACAAAGTGTCAGATTGATTTTGAGCATAATATCCTATTTCTACATTATGTCCTAGATTTAATTCTCCACTGGTATGACGTAGTTCGTTGACAATTATCTTTGCCAAGGTTGTCTTACCTTGTCCATTTTGTCCTACAAAAGATACTTTTTCACCTCGATCCATTTTGAAATCAATGTCATTCAAAACGAGATTTTCACCATATTTTTTTTGCAAGTTTTTTATTTCTAAAACAACCTGTCCTGATCTTGGAGCAGGCGGAAATCTTAAATTCATTGCAGCAGTATCTGCCACATCCAATTCAATGCGTTCCATTTTATCCAATTGCTTTTTCATGGATTGAGCCATCTTTGTTTTAGTGGCCTTGGCCATAAACTTATTGATAACTTTTTCTTTTTGAGCAATAATTCGTGTTTGGTTTTTGTGAGCAGCCATTTGTTTTTCTAGACGCTCAGCACGGATATTCATATAGGTATCATAATTGCCTTGGTAGTCATAGACTTTGCCCATTTCAATTTCGATAGTTCTTTTCGTTACATTATTTAGGAATTGTCTATCGTGAGAAATCACAATCACACATCCTTGATAAACTTTCAGAAAGGATTCTAACCAAATAATAGATTCAATATCCAAGTGATTGGTAGGCTCATCCAAAAGTAAATAATCAGGTTGTTGCAGCAACATTTTGGCTAAGATAATTCTCATTTGCCAACCGCCACTAAATTCATCGGTCAACCTTGGAAAATCAGACTGTTTGAAGCCGAGACCTTTCAGTGTTTGTTCAATCAATCCTGCTTTATCTTGACTACCTTGATGATGAAGTTGGTCATTTAAATCAACCAATTCATTGAGCATTTTTGCATAAGAATCCGACTCGTAATCCGTACGAGTTTCTACTTCTTGATTTAGAATTTCAAGACGAGCTTCAATTTTCTTTAGATATTCAAAAGCAGATTCAGCTTCTTCCATCACCGTTTTTCCTTTGGTGATATTTAATTCTTGATGTAGAAAACCAATAGATGCATTGGTAGGGTAGGAAATACTACCGTCATCAGCGGATTGATATTTGGCGATTAGTTTCAGCATGGTTGACTTACCAGCACCATTTCGCCCCACCAATCCTATTTTATCTTTTGGTTTAATTACAAAATTAACATAATCCAACAAAACACGTTCTCCGTATTTTATATAAATATTAGCTATAGAAATCATTGATTACAAGAAATTATCGTTCAAAAATAGTTAAGACATTTTTGTTAAAAACGAAGAATAGCTAAAAAGGTTAGCATATTTTTAGTTCCAATTATGAGAATCTGGCATACGAGCTATAATCGAGAAAGTATCTCCTTTGTTACTCATGATTTGATTCCATAATGCATCTGCTTTGGTCTTGAAAAGATAATTTTTATCATACTTAGCCGTAAACCAAGATTTATAAAAAAGTTCTTCTTTCAATTGTCCAGGTGACCATCCAGAATATCCCACAAAGAAACGAATATTATGTGGTTCAACAAGCTTTGAATCAATTAAAAATTTTAATTTTTCAAAATCACCACCCCAATAAAGACCGTTGGCAATTTCAAAGCTATCTTCCAATAAATCTCCAACATTATGAATAAAATGAATGGTATCGGTATCTACAGGACCCCCATAATATACGGGAACATCAAATTCTGGAAAATCAGCTAAAAGCTCATTGATTTTCATATTAATAGTTTTATTAAGAATAAAACCTACCGTGCCCTCGGAATGGTGTTCGCAAAGTAGAATAACCGCTCTTTTGAAATTAGAATCCGCCATAAATGGCTCTGAGAGTAATAATTGACCTTTTTTAATCGTGTTTTTTTCCATAGTAATCTGTGTGCATGGTTTGTAAAATGTTTTTTGTTGTAAGTAGTTGATGATAAGTAAGAAAGTATTAGAAATCAGGTCATTTTTTACTTATCATCAACTACTTATAATCAATTTACAAGTTTTTTTTAAAAGTATCAAGGTAATGTAAAGATATAATTTATTTACATGTATAATAGTTTTTTATGTATAAATGTTATTGGTAGCATTTTAAATTTTTTGTTGAACATTGAAATAGGAGTAAAGTAAATTTTTTGTGCGTGATATTTAGTTGGAATTTTTTGGTTATGCATGCTCTATTGCATCCCTTTATTCCCTCATTTTGTCAAACACATATAAAATAATTTAGAAATTTTACAATTTGTCATTTACTTTACAGTCCAAGTGAGTCAGATTCAGTACTTTTACAGTAAATTGTAAAACATATAATCATGAAAAAACTTCTCTCTCTTGCAATCAGTTTACTTTTTATACTCAAAATAGCTTCCGCTTTGGATGTAAGCTGTACTTATGCATCTTTCAACGCTTTAGAATTTGATTATACTGAGATTTATATTACTGTAATTGGGTCAACAATAGAATATGCACCACTGAAGAATGATACAACTCAGTTTCAAGGATCGGTGAATGTATTATTATTGATAAAACAAGGGGAGCAAGTGGTTAAAGTGGAGAAGTATAATATGACAAGTCCAATTACTAAGCGCGCCATCAATTTTATGGATATAAAAAGATTTCAACTCGATGAAGGTCATTATGAATTGGAATTGTCGGTTACAGATGCGTTGGATGAAACCAATAAAATGACCTATTCTTCTTCATTTAAGGTCGATTTTCCTAAGGGAAAAATTAGTCAATCTGATATTTTGTTGTTGTCTTCTTATAAAAAGGATGACTCAAATTCTCCTTTTGTGAAAAATGGGTATTATTTAGAAATCGCTCCTTTTAATTTTTACCATAAAAAAACTTCTAAGCTGGTTTTTTATAATGAAATCTACAATACAATAGGATTGAAGAAGGGAGCATTTTTGGTTACCTATGAGGTAGAAAAGGTGTTTGGCAATGGACAAACAAAAAGTGTTCTTGTTGGACATAAAAAACGAACGACTAAGCAAGTGGATGTACTTTTGACAACTATGGATATCAGTTCTTTGGAATCAGGTAATTATAGATTGAAAATTACAACACGGGATGCGGAGCATAATTTATTAAGTGGAAAACAAATTGAATTTTATAGAAGCAATCCAATTTTGGATCAAAAATTAGAGGATAATATTGATGTGAGTTCGGATAGCAATTTTGCAAAAGAGATGACGATTGATGAACTTAGATATGCTTTGAAGGCGATAGGTCCACTTTTTGAAGATGAAGAAGCTAGCATTATCAATGCAATTATCAAAAGTAGAAATGCAAAAAGTCATTCCAATTATTTATACACTTATTGGGCGAAAAAATCACCTATAAATCCTAAAGCTGCTTATGATGAATTTATGAAGGTAGCAAGGGCAATTGATAAGACTTTTAAATCTGGATTTGGATATGGTTTTGAAACGGATAGGGGACGGGTTTATTTAAGATATGGTGCTCCTTCGCAACGAGAACAAACATTGGATGATCCTTTTTCTCCTCCTTATGAAGTTTGGACTTACAATCATATTAAGAAATTGAATCAAAATAATGTAAGTTTCTTATTCTATAATCCTTCATTGGCAACTGGAGATTTTCTACTTCTACATTCTAATGCTAAGGGAGAAATTCGTAATGACGATTGGATTAATGTCCTTTATAAAGATGCTAGTAATATCCAAAACGGTGGTGGTTTGGAAGGTGTTTTGGATGCTTTTGGAGCGGATGCGGAGCGTGCATTTAGGAGGAATTAGTTGAGTTTAGAAGTTGAGTCGATTGTCTTAATGACAATCTCGGTGAGTAGGTGAGTGCTATGCTGATGTGTAGGTCTGATGAAATTCATTTCGTCAATAGTGGGTAGTTGAAATTTAAAAGTTTAGAAGTTGAGTCGATTGTCTTAATGACAATCTCGGTGAGTAGGTGAGTGCTATGCTGATGTGTA
>CAMZLN010000202.1 GCA_947311465.1 uncultured Saprospiraceae bacterium | reverse complement strand
TGATGGAAGTACATTTCCTTTTCGTCTTATTTAGCTCTTCAATACTTTCTTCAATTATTAATTCTTTCGTTTTTCTCATTCCACAAGATACTGAAATTTAACGACAAATTATACTCAAATTCGTATTAAAACATTATAGCTAATAAATAATGAATTTTTACTCTATCACTTTTTCACTTCCTAACTTCATCACTTTTTAACTCTATCACTTTTTAACTTCCTAACTTTTTCACTCTATAACTTCCTAACTTCCTAACTTTATCACTTTTTCACTCTATAACTTCATCACTTTTTAACTTTATCACTTTTTCACTTTCTAACTTTTTCACTTATTCACTTCGTAACTTATTCACTAATCATCTTACTGTTCAAAAGCAAATTTTACAATATTAGCGCCCATTTGAAGTGCTTGTCGTCTTTTTTCTTCGGGATCTTTATGTACTGCAAAATCTTCCCAACCATCACCAAGGTCACATTCATAATCATAAAAGGAAATCAATCTACCTTCCCAAATTAATCCAAATCCTTGTGCAGATTTATCTTCATGTTTATGGATTTTAGGCAATCCATTTTTGAAATCAAATTTTTGATGATAGATTTCGTGGTCGAAAGGAAGTTCAATAAATTCCAACTCGGGGAACACCTTTTTCATTGCTACTCTAATATATTTGTCCATACCAAAGTTGTCCGAAATATGTAGAAAACCACCACCAATCAAGTACATTCTCAAGTTTTCAGCTTCTGCATCAGAGAACACCACGTTGCCATGCCCCGTCATGTGCAGGAAAGGGAAATTAAATAAATCCGCACTCCCTACTTCTACCGTTTCATAATCATCTTCAAAATCAGTTCCTAAATTTTCATTGCAAAACTTAGCAAGGTTAGGCAAAGCAGTAGGGTTGGCATACCAATCGCCGCCACCATGATATTTCAAAAGAGCAAGTTGCAACTCATGTTTTGGTGCAAAAGACATTAATGCAAATGAAAGAAGGATGATTGAAAATATATATTTCATTATTTTGATTGTTTTTGTTGTGAAGTTGAGTTATTTTAAAACTACAAACAAAGTAACGAAAATATAAGCCAATCAGTTGCTGAAAACAATGTTTAATTAATTTTCAAAATTGTTTCAATTGATATTTTAAGCGTCCTGCATCAAATTCACCGTATGACAAGCCACAATACCCGCAGTTTCAGTACGAAGTCGCTCTTTGCCTAAGCCAATAGGGCTGAAATTATGTTTTAATGCCAATGCAACTTCATCTGGATGAAAATCCCCTTCAGGACCAATCAGTATAAGCACATCTTTTCCTTTTACAAGATAATCTTTGAGCTGTGGATTGGTTTCATATTCACAGTGAGCGATGAATTTATGAATATCCTTTTGTGAATCTACATTTGTAATAAAATCTTTAAATTTTGTTAAATTATTTAATTTTGGAAGATTGGCCTTTAACGATTGCTTGGTTGCTGAAAGGATTATTTTTTCAAGACGATCTATTCTGACAGTTTTTCGTTCAGACCGAGCACAAAGGATTGGAGTAATTTCGTCAATTCCAATTTCAGTTGATTTTTCAAGAAACCATTCTAGTCGATTGATATTTTTTGTAGGGGCGATTGCAATATGAATTTTAAAATTTCTATGATTGGATTGTTCCCAAGATTTAGAAATTTCGATTTCTACCTTTTTTTTATTGGAGAAGATGATTGTTCCTTCATACCAATTACCCTTACCGTCAAAGCATGTAATTTGATCGCCAACTTTTTTTCTTAATACTTGATTACAATGACGAGCCTCATTATTTTCTAGTAAAATTATACTGTTATTAATATTTTGTGTATAAAAAACTTGCATAATGTAAAATTAATAAAAAGAATGTAGAATTAAGAATGTAGAAATTAGAATTAGGAATGTAGAATTAAGAGATAAGACAATATTACGAAAAAAAAATCATAATAAATGTTGAGTTGACCATGGTCTTTTTCATTATAGAAAATAGTATCTTTGTTTCCAAAATAAAAAAAATGATACAGCATAAATGTAAATTTGGTAAAAAAAGTCATTCTATAATCACTGAGATAGAAACCTTTTATCAATTTGATACCAACGGGCATAATTTGGCGAATTGTACCATGCAGGATATTGATTTTACGAAGAAAAAAATGAAATGGGATTTTTATCATTTTGAAAATACGACGTTTTTGGGATGTAATTTGACTTTAGATGATCAACTCACTATTTTGAAAAAAGGGGGTATCATTTTTCCAAAAGCAGATCATTTGCCCTACAATCCGTTTAGAAAATCGATGTACACTTGGCAAGAGTTGATGAAGCCCATCGATGACCATGGAGATTTGGATTTTCATATTTACAAGCATTTTGAAAAGAAGAAATTTACACCATCTGTAAATGAAGCGCTTTATCAACGCATACATGATCATGCAATGGATGATGCTTTACGCAATTATTTGCAATTTGATGAAAAGGGAATGCCCTCTAAAAAATGTGTAGGTATCATGGGTGGTCATAGTGCCAAAAGAAGTGATATTTTCTTTTACAAAACAGCTTTAACTGCTAAGATTTTGACTGAGAATGGATATTTTATCATTTCCGGTGGTGGTCCAGGAATTATGGAAGCTGCTAATTTAGGGGCATATATGGCTGGGAAATCTACTAAAGATTTGAAAGATGCGATTGAAATTTTATCTCAGGAAAGTGATTTTAGAAAAACAGAATATCTTGATTTAGCAAGAGCCGTAATTGATAAATATCCAAGCACATCTGAAAGTTTGGCAATTCCTACTTGGTTTTATGGTCATGAACCGAGCAATCTTTTTGGAACGCATATCGCTAAATACTTTTCAAATAGTATTCGAGAAGATACTTTATTGGCAATATCAATGCATGGGATTGTGTTTGCACCAGGAAGTGCAGGTACTACGCAAGAGATTTTTATGGATGCGACACAAAACCATTATGGCACATTCAATTACTATAGTCCTATGGTATTTTTAGGAAGGGATAGATATCAAAAAGAGACAAAGTTATTTCCGTTGTTGCAGTCTTTGTCAAAGGGGAAGGCGTATGGTGATTTGTTGTATTTGACGGATTCTCCTTATCATGTATTGCGGTTTTTGGAGGGGCATGAGCCGGTATTAAGACTTTCGACTTCATGATTTTCGACTTCATGACTTGTCATATCTAATCTTAGATTTCAGAACTATTGAAAGTAGAAAGAAACGTTTTCCAAACTTTGTGTTTGGAAAACGTTTTTTATTTTTTATAATTTTTTTCTTTATTTATCCGAGATATCGAATGCCATTATTTTGAATTCATCTGAGGCTATGACAGTATTTCCATCAAGAGTCATAGAAGTAAATGATGATATTGTACTTTTGAAGGATGAATATACTTCTCTAGCCAAATTATAGGTTTTTAATTTTTTTGTTTTAGTATTGACAATATTAATCATTCCTGATAGGGTCAAGTATATTATTTTATTTGTTTCAAAGTAAAAAACATCATTGATTTTGCCATTCGAATCATAACCTGTACCGAATTCCCATATAATTTCTCCGTTTTCTTTGTCTAATAAAGAAACAGATTCACATCCAACTACAAATATGCCATCATTATTTATGTTAATTTTATTGATTTCATATAATTCGTAAGCTGTAGGCATTGAAAATTCCCAGATAGTATTCCCATTTCTTAAATCAAAACAAGCGATGCCCCCAGATCCGCAGCTGTAAATTCTATTATTTTCAACATAGTCTATACTCGAATACATGTTTTCAACATTGTGCTTATACCATTCTTTCTTTTTTTGAGTAATATTGTATGAAAAAACGGAATAAAACTGCGCTTTGCCTAAAGAATCAATCCATGAAAAATCTTGATGTCTAACTAGTACAGTGAATATTGCCAATTCATCACCATTCTGATTCAGCACAATTTTTGGTTTTGAAAAACTTCCCATAAGATTGTCGAAATCATCTGATGTACTCTATTTTGCTCTTACAAATGGTCCTTGTGATAAAAACTATTTTGTTGATTTTTATAGAATTAACCTTAAGCATGAAGCGAAGTTGGAAATTACTCCATACTTACAGGTAACATCAGATGATTTCGACAATCTTATGGGAAGTTTTTCAAAACCAAAAATTGTGCTGA
>CAMZLN010000201.1 GCA_947311465.1 uncultured Saprospiraceae bacterium | reverse complement strand
TATAAATAAAAAATAAAATATATCTAAAAAGTCATCTGTGACCAAAGTCGCATAAAACTTTCAAATATATTTCTACATTTGTGCTACAAAATTTAATCACTATGCAAGAGTACCTAAATAAATGGACATTCACTAGATTTCTTCAATTATTAGTTGGGGGATTTTTCCTACAAAGTTATTTTCAAGATCAAAATATAATGGGATTGGCTTTTGGAGGAATGATGGCTTTTCAAGCACTCGCCAATGTGGGTTGTTTTAGCAGTAAAGGATGTAGCACTCCACGTTTTAAACAAGATGATGCTATTAATGTAGATGAGGTGGAAGTGGAATATGAAGAGGTTGGGTAAATTAATAAAACAACCCGATTAAATAAAACCTGATATTTTCATAGGGTTAATTGAAAAATAAAAACTGAAAATTGATAAATTCTTCACTCTGATTAATTTTAGAATAACTTGCTCTCACTCCTATGGGTAGATCAATTGCACTCCCTAAATTAAAAAACCCTGAATCCAATCTCAATTCAATACCAAAAGAATGAACTTCTGAGCGAAAACTGTTCCCACCAAAACCTGATCCATATTCATAAAATAAATTGGCTCTAAGCCGTTTTAAAAAAATAAAAGGTTTTAATCCAAAATCTGGATAAGCTATAGGAAAAGCATAATCAACTGAAAGAACATTATTAATATCTTGAAAGGAACTATTAAAAGATCGCAGTCCATTTTCATTAAAATTAAAAATATTCGTTTGATCAAAATTTGTAAAATGATGTCCTTTGATTACTGTTGAATGGGTTCTTGCAAAACCAGGAAAAAACAATGCTATATTTGCTTTCAACGCTAAATCTCTTCCAGAATATAAACTATGAAAACGATTTTCAAGGCTAACATCAAAAGTATTTCCAGCTCTAGATTCAAGCTGTTGGAAAGATTTCTGCCGTTTATTTGACAAGCTTATTTTACCACCTAAAGTAAAAATCTGGTCAGGGTTAAAATTGAAATCATCTAGTACCCTTTGATGTAAATATCCCGCTTTAGTTTCTAGATTAAACTTTCTTATCATTTCACTTTCTGAAAAATTCAAAGGGATATCAATTCCTAAATTAACCCTATTTTCCAAAACAAAATGATGATTTTGATTATGATCTTTAGCATCAAAGCCTATCATATCGTGTCCTAAACTCAACTGTGGGTAATATTTATTCCAAGTAATTTTTGTTGCTAATTTATTATAACTATCAAAATTTGATACTCCCGACACTGTCACATCTAAAGTAGAAAGCAAATTGGTAGAATGCAGTTGGATACCTATTGTATTATTTTCAGCTAAAGTGGGAGCCCAACTATGCAAATTAATTCCATCTTTAAAATGAGCATAAGGGCTTACTTTATATTTCTGTTTTGGAATTTTTGATAGGATACTTCCTCCTTCCAACTCAGAAAGCTCGTTTAGCGATAAATATCGATCAATAGGTTCTAAAATGGTTACTGGCTTCCATTTTTTTTGATCAAATTCAATTTCTTTTATATCCGCTCCTTGAATCTGCTGCTCAACAAATAATATTTTCAAACCGTCATCAGATATCATAGGTTGCTCTGCCAAGACCCTTGAATTTGTTACTTGATACAACTTCTTTGACTGGCGATTTACTGCAAAAATATTCCTGACATCCGCAAAGTCGCCACTAAAGAGTATAAAATCCCCTTTTACTGCTGGGGTTAAGATTAAATTCTTGGTATAATCGATAATTGGAGTCATTTCACCAGTTGTAATATCAATTTCCATTAAAGCATTTTTTTGATTTTGTTGAGCTACGGCAATGATAGTATTTTCATTTAACCATTTGGGAGATGACACGAAAATATTTTTAGGATTAGGAATTCTTGTTCTAATTTCACCAGTTTTACCACTTAGTATTAAAATTTGATATCGCATCATTTCATTGGATTCGACCACCAATATCTTAGAACCATCCTCATTAATATCTGGGGAGAAATATTTGGATTTTGACGTCAATTTTATTTTTTTCTCCTCTTTAAAATCATAAATGTAAATATTAGAAAATGTTTTATTCCCCCAACGAATATCGACTTTAGACTGCGTCCAAACCATTTTACCGTTCTTATAATTGAAATAAAAATCATGATAACCAAGATTAAATAATTTTTTTTCTTTTTTTTCGGAGTCAATCAAATAAAACTCTGGTATTCTATCTCGCCCTGACTTTATCGCTAAAATTTGATCATCCACATATTTCGGATAAGCGTAATAAGAAACTTTATTTTTTGAAATTTTCTTATTTTTCAATTGCTCTTTGGATTGTTGCCAATCTATGGAAAGCTTTTCCCTATCCCATTGTAAATAAATAGAATCCATCATTGTATCATAAAAATCACCCACATTCTTCCCCGTTTTTCGTTTCAAACTCTGAGAAAAAGACCAAAAAACTCCTTTGTATCGAACCGCATCTTGTGCCACGTCACGCCAAAGGGTATTTCCATAATTGTTGCGACCATATTCTGAAAACAAATAGCCCATTCGATAACGATTTGGTAAAACACTCTTGAAAGAACGATTTCTAATTTTCTCATAGGGATATTTCATGCCTGCCTCATGCATAGCTCGATATTCCGCTAAAAAACTCCCTGATCTACCACGACCACCCTCTGACAATAAAGTTTCTTGCATCACCGCATCACCTTCTACAAACCAAAATGGAATACTCAATAAATTCATAGCAGACCAAAATCCTTGTCCAAATAATTTTGCACCAATTTTTGTCACCCCTTGTTTTGAAAACTGAAATTGCATCACATGACGATATTCATGAATAGCCAATAAATCTAGCCAATCTTGGGTTCCTGCAAAGGTTCTTTGTGGTGCGGTAGTGAAAAACTCTGAACGAAAAGGTGCAGCAGTCACAAAGCCATTGGCTTCCGTCAATTGATTTTGAAAGATAATATTGATTTTCCCTTTGGGTTTTCCAATGGATTTTCGGCTATTTTTATTGAGATAATCTATCACATCCGCTACATGTTCCGCACGTTTTTCAAGACCATCAGGAAAAATAATTCGTGCAGACTCATTGGAGATTTCTTTCCACTCGATGGTTGATGGATTGCCGTTAGTCGCTCCGCCAAATTGAGCAAAAATAAAACTAGGAGATAAAATTAGAAAGGTAAGTAGTAGATTTTTCATTGCTTTGGTATTGTTAAAGTTACAATTCCAAATGTACTCAATTAAAAAATACAGACCAAATTTTACAATGTTTTAAGAAATAATTAACTATAAATTAAAATCACTTTTTATCACGCACTTTTCGACGTTTATTCCGATTTTTCCACCGATTTCGACTTCCATTTTTAGGTTTTGGCTTAGATTGTGGAGTAACCACTTTAGGTATTTCATCATCTACATAAGGGTGATCCTCGACAAGTGTTATCTCCTGTCTGATCAATCTTTCAATATCTTTCAACAAAGGACGTTCATCTACAGTACAAAATGAAAGTCGAAATCGGTGGAAAAATCGGAATAAACGTCGAAAAGTGCGTGATAAAAAGTGATTTTAATTTATAGTTAATTATTTCTTAAAACATTGTAAAATTTGGTCTGTATT
>CAMZLN010000200.1 GCA_947311465.1 uncultured Saprospiraceae bacterium | reverse complement strand
TTCATAATAGTTTCATTAGTGCAAAAAAAATGCCTGAAATTTGACATTTCAAGCATTTTAATATTTTATAAGCTTACTTTACAATAAATCAATTCCTTACATATATTGTTCAATTCATCTTTAAATTATACTAATATGTTAAGAATCCTTCTTTTCCAAAAGTGCTTTTCTTGACAATCTGAATTTACCACTTTTTGGATCGATTCCTATCAATTTAATTTTAACCAAATCGCCTTCTTTGAAAACATCAGCAACATTTTCAATTCTAGAATGTGATATTTCAGAAACGTGTAACAATCCACTCTTTCCTTGAAAGTCAACAAAAACACCATAAGGCATGATTGATGCAACTTTTGCTTCATATACATCACCAACTTCAGGTGTAAATGTAATTGCCCTAACTCGTGAAACGGCTTTGTCAATAGAAGCTTTATCAGAACTTGAGATATTTACAATCCCTTTATTTCCTACTTCTTCTATGGTGATAACAGCTCCTGAAGACTCTTGAATCTCTTGAATAATCTTTCCACCTGGTCCAATTACTGCTCCAATAAAGTTTTTATCTATTTCCAAAGTAACCATTCTTGGTGCATGCGGTTTCAACTCCTTATTAGTTGTACCTATAGTCTTAGCCATTTCATCCAAAATATGAATTCGCCCTTCTTTAGCTTGCATCAATGCCTTTTCTAAAGTTTCATAAGGTAACCCATCAATTTTAATATCCATTTGACATGCAGTAATACCATCTCTAGTACCTGTCACTTTAAAATCCATATCTCCAACATGATCTTCATCACCCAAAATATCTGTTAAAATAGCCTGTCTAGTTCCATCCGCAATCATACCCATTGCAATACCAGAAACAGCTTTTGTGATAGGTAAACCTGCATCCATCATTGCCAACGACCCGCCACAAACGGTAGCCATTGATGAAGAACCATTTGATTCTGTGATGTCCGAAACTATTCTAACAGTATAAGGCATTTCTGGAATAACCGCCTTTAATGCTCTTGCTGCCAAGTTAGCATGTCCAACTTCTCTACGCCCTGGTCCTCTCATTGGTCTAGTTTCTCCTACAGAATAAGCAGGGAAATTATAATGCAAAATAAACTTCTCATAGTTAAAGTCCAATGCAGTATCCACCATCAGTTGATCCATCTTCGTACCCAACGTCAAAGAAACCAAAGATTGAGTTTCCCCTCTATTAAATATAGCAGATCCGTGAGCAGAAGGCAAATAATTAACTTCCGTCCAAATTGGTCGAACTTCATCCAATTTACGTCCATCTAAACGAACATTTTCAGACAAGACCATTTCTCTAATTTGCTCCTTAGTCAACTTATCAAAGTATCTAGAAACAAAACTCTTATTTTCAGACATCCACTCTTCACCATTCTTTTCTTCAAGAGCCGCTTGCAATTCTGTTTTAACGGCCTTAAAGCTATTCTTCCTTGTCAATTTATCACTAAATGCCTTACAAACATCATAAACTTTCGATGTTGCAAAATCATAAACTTCTTTTTTAACTTCTTCATTTTCTTCAGCAGGAACGTTTTCTCTTTTAATTAGAGCCTTATCTCCTACCAACTTAGCCAAATCCAATTGTGCTTGACACTGAACTTTGATAGCCTCATGTCCAATCTTGATTGCTTGAATCAAATCAGCTTCATCACATTCCTGAGCTTCGCCTTCAACCATCATCACATTCTCAATTGTAGCCGCAACGATGATATCCATATCAGCATCTTCCATCATAGAACGCGTTGGATTTACCACAAATTCTCCTTTGACACGAGCAACTCGCACTTCAGAAATAGGTCCATCCCAAGGGATATCAGATACAACCAAAGCCGCAGATGCTGCTAAAGCTGCCATACTATCGGGTAATGTTTCTTTATCTGCTGAAATCAAATTGATGATAATTTGAGTATCATTCATATAACCTTCTGGAAAAAGAGGACGAGCCGCTCTATCCACCAATCTTGATACTAAGATTTCATAATCCGATAATCTCGCTTCTCTTCTAAAAAAGTTTCCTGGAATTTTTCCAATTGAAGCAAATTTCTCTTGATAATCAACTGACAAAGGAAAGAACGATTGTCCTTCTCTCGGTTCGTGTGCAGAAACTACTGATGCAAACATCATTGTATCTCCTAATCGCACTACTACTGATCCATGTGCTTGTGTTGCTAATTTCCCTGTTTCGATGACAACTTCTCTACCATCTGGTAAATTAAAAGAAGTTGTAATTGGGTTCTTTTGTCCCATATTTAAATATATATTTTATTAGTTAGATGATTTTAGGTATTGCTTTGGGTATTCGATATGTTTCTGAAAGTGAAATACAATCATTTATTTACCAAGACAATAGGTTGTAGTTCCCTGATAGAAAGGTATAAAAGAAAGGGAGTGGAAAACAATTTTCCAACTCCCTTAAACTTATTTTCTTAATCCTAATTTTGCAATTAAGTCTCTGTACTTCATAATATCTTTCTTAGCAAGATAATTTAAGTATCTCTTTCTTTTTCCAACTAAAGACAATAAAGCTCTTCGGCTTGAATGGTCTTTGTAGTTGGTTTGCAGATGATCTGACAAACCTTGAATTCGTCTTGTAAATAGAGCGATTTGCCCTTCTACTGATCCAGTGTTCTTTTTATCACCACCGAATTCTGCGAAAATTTCTTCTTTTTGTTCTTTCTTTAAGTACTCTGCCATTTTTTTTTAAGTTTTTACCATGTGAATGATTACGGAAATCAGATATAGCGGCACAAAGGTATGATATTTTTTATGATAAAAAAAGATTATTAAGAAATAAATAATATTTTAATTTAATTTCATGGTACCAATGCTAATTTCATCAATTCCACTACACTATTGGAAATGAAAAAATGCAATAAATTAATTATTTAAATCTATTTTTGCAAAAAGGTTATGCCTTTATTAAATAATTGTAATATCGAAAGATTAATTCAATTGAAGTTTAACTTTTTACAGAAATAATTCAAATTATGGAATACGGAGTTTGTACATTAAGTATTGTGCCAGTCAGAAAATCTACATCTGATACAGCTGAAATCGTTACGCAGTTATTATTTGGAGAACGAGCGAAGGTACTTGAAAAAAAAGATAATTGGTTGTATATTTCTTGTGAATGGGATCATTATGAAGGATGGATTGACTTTAAGCAATTGTGGATTCTTGATGAAAAAACTTATCAAAATCTTAAACAAAATGGTATTGCCAATCAATTTATTCAAGAAATTAGTGTTGATTATGAACATGTATTGATTCCTATGGGGGCAAGTTTATCTTCTTACAAAAATGATTCATTTGATTATTTCGGAATGGAATTGCCCGTTTCAGCAACTGATTGCAATACAATCCCAACACCTAATCGAATTATTGAAATTGCAAAACGTTATCTTGATGTGCCTTACCTTTGGGGGGGCAGAAGTCCTTTCGGTATCGATTGTTCAGGTTTTTCTCAAATCGTTTATAAATTTTTCAATATTCGTCTTCCACGTGATGCTTCTCAGCAAGTAGCTTTTGGAAAAGAAATTAGCTTTTTAGAAACTACTCAACCTGGGGATTTAGTATTTTTTGAAAATGAAAATGAAAAGATTACGCATGTGGGAATATTAATATCACCAAATCAAGTAATTCATGCCCATGGCAAAATAAGAATTGATACGATCAATCATCAAGGGATTTTTAATGCAAATCTCAATAAAATTACGCATAAGCTGAGGATGATAAAACGTATTATTGACTAGTTTTGAGTTTTGAATAACTAACCCGAAATAAACTCATCTATTGTCATTACTTCATTTAAAACAACCCGTCCTCTGTCATTAATTTTTAGTTTGCCACCCACATTTGCAGGATCATGCTCAAATACCAAAAGCGCATCATTTTTTATCGCATGATCAAATAGAAATTTCTTTTCTTGCAGTGTAACCAATGGTCGAATATCATAACTCATCACATAAGGCATACCGATATGAAAACTAGAGGGCATCAAATCAGCACAATAGATTACTTCTTTTCCATTAACCGGGATATGTAGCAACATCATTGCCTCCGTATGTCCATTCGCCATTTGTATTTTTATACCATCAATCCATTCAAAAATTGAAGTATCTTCAGGTGTTTCAATAAATTTAATGACTTGATGATCTAATAATGGAACAAAATTTTCTTTCAAAAAAGACGCTTTTTCCTTAGGATTTGGTTGCATTGCCCAATCCCATTGTTTTTGATTACTCCAATAGGTGGCATTCGGAAATGTAGGAACAAGTTCCATTTTTTCATTATAACGAACCGCACCACCCACATGATCAAAATGCAAATGGGTTAAAAACACATCTGTAATATCTTCGGGTTTAGTATTAATATTTGCAAGACTAGACAACAATGTATCATTGCCATGCGGATGAAAATGAGATCTAAATTTTTCATCTTGTTTATTTCCCATTGCCGTATCCACAAGGATTTTTCGAGTGTCAGTTTCTATCAACAAACATCTCATGGTCCAAGTACAAAGATTATTTTCATCAGGTGGATTTAGTTTTTGCCACATCACCTTTGGTACGATTCCAAACATCGCTCCACCATCCAATTTGAATAAGCCAGAATTTATAATATGAATTTTCATGTTTTATAATTTTTAAGATTTAGAATTTGAGTAGTAATAAATGTTCCTTTGCCCTTTACCTTCAAATTCAAAGGCAATGATAAGCATTTTTTAAAATATTATCCTACTTTTGTTGTTGTCAGAATAAAATAATATTCTCATTAAAAACGAAATTTGTTAAAGAATAAAATAATAGAAGTATGAAAATATTAATAAGTGGTTTGTTAATCGTATTTCTCCTAGGCTGCGGAGCAGATGATAATGCTATCGTAATTGGTGGAACTTGGGTCGATATAAAACATCCAGAGCATATTTGGAAATTAGAATCCAATGCTTCAGGGGTCAAAGGTTTTCAAATGAATGCCGATGGAAGCAAAGGAAAATCAGAATCTTGGACTATTTCAACCAAGGAAGGTCTAATTATTGGTACATCTACATCCAAGGAAGGAGCATCTTTGGCATATTTTCCAAAAAGAGATGAAATATTGATAACACCACCAGGTATTTTATTTAAAAGGAAAAAATGACCAGTAAAGATAAATATTTGACACTTGTCCAATCAATTTTAAAAATTTATGATGCACGTGAAGCAAAAAATATTGTTTCTATTATTTTTGAAGATGCATTTGAAATTGATAATATAAATGATGAATTGTTTCCAGATAAATATGATAATCTCTTTGCTTCAATCCAAAAGCGATTACTTCAAAATGAACCATTTCAGTACATTTTAGAAGAAGCAGATTTTTATGGTTTGAAATTCAAAGTCAATCAATCTGTGCTCATCCCAAGACAAGAAACGGAAGAATTGGTCTATTTTATTGAAAATTTTATCTCTAAAAATGAAAATCCAAAAATTTTAGATATCGGTACTGGTTCTGGCTGTATAGCGATTACTTTGGCCAAAGAATTGAAACAGGCAACGGTGTACGGAGTTGATGTTAGTGAAGATGCTTTAGTTTTAGCAAAGGAAAATGCTATTTTAAATGATGTTGATGTTGATTTTCAAATCGTTGATATTCTGGATAATGATTCAATCCATAAAATAGCGAAATTTGGACTTTTAGATGTTATCGTAAGTAATCCACCCTATATTCCCCAATATGAAGCATCATTGATGCGAAGTAATGTTTTGGATTTTGAACCTAAATTGGCATTATTTGTCGATAATGAAAACCCTCTTATTTTTTATGATAGAATTTCAAAACTAGGTTCTACTCAGTTAAAAAATCAAGGTCTTCTTGCGTTTGAAATCAATGAATTCCTAGGAAATGACGTTAGAGATATTATGCTATCCTATGGCTATGATAAAGTTGAAATCATTAAGGATATGCAGCAAAAAGATCGAATGGTCAAGGGAACTTGGATCCGTTAAACAAAAAAATATAAGTAGTTTCTGGACATATACAAACCAAAAATGACCATCTCAAACGAGACAGCCATTTTTTCAGTGGAGCTGCAGGGAATTGAACCCTGGTCCAGACAAAGCTCTAATAAGCTTTCTACATGTTTAGTTTTTTATTAAATTTTCGAGTTTCAGAAAGGCTAAAAAACAGACCCATACCAAAACCTTAACTTCTAAATTTCGCAAACTGATCGAAGTCGTTCAGCTCACTATCCCGAAACTGATTGTGTGCGGTACATTACTATATCGGAAGTCAAACATACGGCACAAAGGCTTGTAATTCCTAGAATTACGCTGCCATGGCTACACGGTGGTTGCCATATAAAAAAAGTTGTTGAAACCCATTTGTTAACGGAGTGATGTTTCCTGCTCCGACATGCTTACTTACCAGGAATCTTTCCTGTCGATTCCGGTCAGCCCCTTTTTATTCAAGACTTCATGACTTCTCTTATTTCAAGACTTCAAGATATCAGGACTTCTCTTTATTCAAGACTTCATGACATCAGGACTTTTGACATCATGACTTCTCTTTTTTCAAGTCTTGAAGTCTTGAAGTCTTGATATCTTGAAGTCTTGACATCTTGAAATCTTGACATTATTCTGCCAAAAAAAATTCTTTTATTTCTGTGGCATCTTCTAATTTCATTCGTCCGCCCAAAATTAGTCTAAATTCTCGTCTTCTCAATGCACTTTCGTATAATTTTTGCTCTTCATTGGATAAAGCCAATACTTTCGGTATCTTTTTTGGCTTTCCAGTCACATCATCAATAGCTACGAAGGTAAAATACGCATCATTACATCGCTTATTTTGTTTTCCTTTGATGTCGGCGGCAAAAACTTCAACATAAATCTCAACCGAAGTCGAAAAAGCTCTTGTCACTTTGGCAATTAAAGTTACTACATGACCCACCGGAATTGGATTGACAAAAGAAACGTGATCTACCGATACAGTTACAACATGTGCTTCACAATGCTTACCTGCACAAATACCACCTGCAATATCCATCCAACGCATCAAATTTCCTCCCATGAGATTATTTAAAGGATTGGTATCATTGGGCATCACTATTTCAGACATTACCGTTTTACTCTCTTCTATTTTCTTTTCTTCCATTTAAAACTAACTATTTTTATTTGCAATAATTTCAGGAATTACAACTTTCAAATCTAATCCTCCAAAGGTTCCTGAACTCATCATCAATAGAACCGAATTATCCCATGTTTGGTTCTCTAAAAATGAAATTAATGTTTCATTATCTGTTACTACTAGAATTCCATCTGTCCCAAAAGCATTTTTCACATCATCTTTTGATATATCAGGAAGTCGCTTCATTTTCAAACTATGCTCATTATAATATACCAAAGATTGATCCGCTTTGTCTAAAACCCCTTGATATTCTATTAAAAATTCTTTATTCAAAGAACTAAATGTATGCAATTCCAAACAAGCAATCAATTTTTTATCGGGATATCGTTCTTTTACCGCTGAAACTGTAGCTTTTGCTTTGGAAGGAGCATGTGCAAAATCCAGAAAAGCCAAATTTGTATCACTAGTATATAAGGTCTCTAATCTTTTGGCTGCCCCTTGAAAATTTGGGATTGCTTCAAAAAATTGCTTATTCGTAATTCCCAATTCCGTGCAAATATAAAAAGCTGCTTTAAGATTTTGTAGATTATGATTTCCAAATACACTAAGTTGAACGGTATAATCTTTATATTTTAAAAAATAGTTTCCATCAACAATTTCATAATCAAAACAATCATAAGATTTAATCTCCGCAGTAGCAGACTGCATCACTTTTTGTAAATGTTCATCTTTTTCATAATAAAAAGTTTTGCCATCCTTATCCATGGTTTTGACAAAAAGTTCGAACTGCTGTACATAATTTTCAAACGTAGGAAAGACATTAATATGATCCCAAGCTATCCCCGTTATAATCGCCAAATGTGGTTTGTAATGTAAAAATTTCGGTCGTCGATCAATCGGAGAAGACAAATACTCATCCCCTTCAATAATCATCAAAGGCGCATCAGACAATTGAACCATGTTTTCGAAATCACTCAATTGAGCACCTACTAAATAATCATAATCCATTTTATTATATCGCAAAACATGCATAATCATCGATGTTGTAGTCGTTTTTCCATGACTACCAGCAATTACCACCCTTTTTTTATTTTTTGAATGATTAAAAATAAATTCAGGATAAGAATAAATTGGAATATTTAGTCTCTTTGCCTCAGCCAATTCAGGATTATCCTTTCTGGCGTGCATTCCCAAAACAATAAAGTCTAAATCCTTAGTAATTCGATTCTTATTCCACCCCATTTCCGTGGGTAATAAACCGTGCTTATCCAATCGACTTCTTGATGGCTCATAGATTTCATCGTCCGATCCTGAGACCTCATGTCCCGATATTTTTAACGCTATAGCGATGTTATGCATAGCGCTTCCTCCAATTGATATTAAATGTATTCGCATTTCTAGAAAAATATGTTTATTTTTGTGGCAAATATGGTGAATTGCACGGACAAGTGTGTTATAGTTTTCTTAAATTTTAAAAAAAAATATATAAAACGCAATATCATTCATACCTGTGCCGTTTCAGAAATAATTATTAAAATTAACTAATCATAAACATAATTCAAAATGAATATCAATTTAAAAAAATTAATCCCAATTATCGCTCTTGCAGTAATTATCATTACAATCAGTTCTTGTAATAGAGGCGTAGGATGTCCAAGTGACTTCTCTTTATTGTCTTCATTTCTTAACTAATTATATGATTGAATGGAAAACTATTTCTTCTATAAATAACCTAGAAGAAATTAAAGAAAAATCTCATACTACACCTTGCCTTATTTTCAAACATAGCACAAGGTGTAGTATCAGTTCCATTGCCAAACATCGTTTGGATTCCAATTGGGACTTAGATGAAGTTACTCCTTATTATTTAGATTTAATTAGTTATAGATCTATTTCAAATGCCATTACACAAGAATTTGGTATTGATCATGAATCTCCACAGGTTTTATTGATAAAAAATGGGATTTGTGTTTTTAATACTTCTCATTTGGATATATCCGTCAGTCACATTGCTGAAAATATAGTCTAGCATGAAAAATTCAGGTATCTTCGAAACAGGAGATGGCTCCCACTCTATTCTTTCTGAAAAATTTGGTGTGACGTATCATTCCAAACATGGCGCTATTCAAGAAACGCAGCACGTTTTCATAAAACATGGGTTAAAATCAAAATTGGGAACTTCTCATTCAATTTCAATTTTAGAAATAGGATTTGGAACGGGATTGAATGCTTTGATGACTCTGTTGGAAATTAAAGATTTGTCAATTCAAGTAGATTATCATACTTATGAGGCCTATCCCATTTCTATGGAAACGGCAAAACAATTGAATTATCCAAAATTATTAGGAATAGATTCAAAGAAATTTCTAATAATGCATGAAATTGATTTTGAAAAAGAACATCTAATATCAAATAATTTTCATTTTACCAAATATAAAAAATCATTTGATACCATCGGATTTGTAAATCAATTTGATATCATTTATTTTGATGCTTATGGTCCTGGCCAACAGCCCGAACTTTGGGATAAACCCCTTATGGAGAAAATGTTCCTTGCCTTAAAAAAAGATGGTATCTTAACCACTTACTGTGCACAAGGAGCATTTAAAAGAAATCTAAAAGCAGTTGGATTTACGGTACAAACCGTTCCTGGTCCTCCAGGCAAACGAGAAATGACTATTGGAAAAAAATAATATAATCCTATTACATCTCTGCAACAATCTTGCTTACCAATTTTATAAATTTAGGTCTTATTTTTTCAGCAACTGCCAATACTTCTTCGTGTGTAACGCTATGCATCTTCCCAGGAATTTCCATGTCTGTAACACATGCGATTCCCAAAATATTCATATTGGATTGTTTAGCAACGATTACTTCTGGAATGGTTGACATACCAATAGTATCAGCACCCAACAATCGAAACATTTTGGCTTCGGCTTCTGTTTCAAAACAAGGGCCAGAAATAGCCATGTGAACTCCTTCAAAAACTTCAATATTATTTTTCGTAGCAACTTCTTTTGCTAAATCACGCAATCGAGGAGTATAAGTATTTAACATATCAGGAAATCTAGATCCCAATCGATCATCATGAGCACCAATCAAAGAATTATCAAAAAGCATATTAATATGATCCTTTATAAGTACCAATGCACCCGCATATAAATCTGGATTTAATCCCCCACAAGCATTAGTGACAATCATTGTTTCTATTCCCAAAGCCTTCATTACACGAGTTGGAAATACGACTTCTTTCATACTATAGCCTTCATAAAAATGGATTCTCCCCTGCATTGCCAAGACAATCTTTCCTTGTAATTTTCCAATAACCAATTGTCCTGCATGACCAGGAACCGTAGATACTGGAAAATTTGGAATATCATCATAAGGAATAATATCTGGGTCTTCAATATCATTAGCTAGTACTCCCAGTCCAGATCCAAGAATCAAACCAATTGTAGGTGTATATTTTGTAATGGATTGGATATATTCCGTTGCTTTTATTACTTTATCTATTTCTTTCATAGTGTGATTATTATCGTCCAAAATCATCTTGCAAACGTACAATATCTTCTTCATTTGAAGGATGATTTCCATCAGTATGTTGCCAAATTTCTGCGACAATAGCAAAATTACTTTGTCCAATTAAACGATGTCGTTCACCATTTTTGAGTACAATCTTATCACCAGCAGTTAAAATTACAACATCATTTTGTTGATCAGTATCACTTCTTATTACACCAACGTTTCCTTCCGCAATTCTCCACACCTCCGAACGTCTGTGATGATATTGCCAAGATAATCGTTTATTAGGAGCAACTACCAAAATTTTTGGACTTACTTTACCGCCTTTGGTCAAATCCTTTGCATTTTCATTAGGGAAATATATATCCATAAATGCCTTTGCTTGATCTTCCTTAATCACAAAAAAGCCACCCCAAGGTCGATTAAAATCTGTTCTTTCAAAAGTAAATCCTTGTTTTTTAAGTTTAGATTCAATTTTGTTAAAAACATCATTTTTTGACAAATTATTGATATAGAATGGTTTCAAAAATTGTTTTCGGATAGCCAATATAACCCCATAGTGCAATCCATCATGAACATTATTGAAAGCAATAGCATCGTCAATAGACGCCAATGTTACGCCAAAACTAGTTGGATATTCTTTAAAACTTTTAAACAATCCAGATTCAAAATCTTTTTGCAATTGGATAGGCCCAGAAACCATTTGCTCTAATAAATAATCTAATTCATCTTGAGTAATAGGACTAGGAGAAGAACCTTTTCTAAAACGATCAATCACCCACTGATCTACGGTAAACGGATTGCTCGAAAGACCATAAGTCAACAATTGCATTGTTGCCACTAAATGCCCCAAATTCCAAGCTAAATGGTTTCTTTGACCATTTGGAATTGTATTCAACTCTTCTAATGAAAAATCTTTTAAAAGATTAATTATTCCTTTTCTTGATATTCTTAGTACTTCAAAATTAAAATTCATAAGTGTTATAATTTTCTTCGGAATTGGTCAAAGAACGAAAATTTGAAATGAAAAAACAAATTTTCATTTCGGAAATTCAATAAATAAAATAAATTGTAATGGGTTTCTAAAAAGAATAGTAACTTTGATGCTAAAACGTTGCAATTTAGCAAAAATAAATGAAGTAAGGAAATAAATAGATGAGTACCACCAACCCAAAAGATATTACAGCACCAAATAACTTTCTTTCTTTAAGGATTGCATTGCTATTGATGGCTTTCAATGTTTTTGTTGGAATTTCAGGTTTTATGTGGATAGAAAGCTATTCTTTAAGAGAGGCCTTCTATATGACCATCATCACCATTTCTACAGTGGGTTATGCAGAGGTGCAACCTTTGGATGCGAATGGGCAACTATTCGTTTCTTTATTAATTATTTTCAATATTGCCGTTTATGCTTATTTAATATCTGCCTTCACAAATTTTATCATCACAGGAAAAGTATTTACCAACATGAAAGAAAAAACAATAGCTAAAAAAATACAAAAATTGCAAGACCATGTTATTCTTTGTGGTTATGGGAAGCACGGGCGTGAAGTAGCTCATAATTTAATTAATCACAAAATACCATTGGTGGTAATCGAAAAAGAAGAAACAAAAACGGATGATCTTATTATTGATAAAAACCATCTTTTTATAGTAGATGATGCAACGCATGATGACGCACTCATCCGAGCAGGAGTAACACGAGCAAAGGCAATTATCACAGCCTTACCAGATGATACAGAGAATCTATTTACTGTACTTTCGGCAAGACAATTGTCAAAAAACATTAAAATAATCAGTAGAGCATTTGATCCTAGATCAGAAAAGAAACTAAAAATGGCAGGTGCAAATCATGTAATTATGCCCGAACAGATTGGTGGATACTACATGGCCACTTTAGTTAATAAGCCAGGAGCAATTGATTTTTTCTCCTTCATTACCAATGAATACGCATCTGATATTGGATTTGAAGTTATTACTTATGATGACATGCCAGAAAGTTGCAAGGATAAAAGAATTTTGGATCTCCATATAAGAAAACATACTGGAACTAATATTATTGGATATAAAGATATTAATGGTAAATATATCGTCAATCCTGGGCCAGAAACTGTTATTGACAAAGGATGCAGTTTAATTGTCTTAGGAAGTGAACAGCAATTGGTGGATTTAAAAGAATATTTGGGGACTTTGGATTCGTAGAATAAAAAATAGATAGACAACATTTAAGTTATCTATCTATTTTTTTTTAATTATAAATACTCAATTAAAAAATCATATTTATTTAATCGAGAATAGTGACATCTCCTTCATAAATTTCAACACTTCCATCAAAGAATTGAACTTCAATTGCATATCCGAAAACAGCATTGTTAATGTGTTTTCCTGCTAATGTTCCATCCCAACCATATTGCGGTTGATCTGGTGGAAAATTATAGTTTTCAAACATCAATGTACCCCATCTATCAAATATTCGCATTGAATTTATATTCTTAACAGCTGCACTTTGACTAAATACAGTAAATATATCATTGATCCCATCTCCATTTGGAGTAATTCCAGATGGAATATACACGGGTCTGATTTTCTTTACAAAAATAGCAATTCGATCCGAAGCAGCACATCCATTTTCATCATAAACAGTTGCATCAATAAATGTAGATTCAGTTGGGTACAATTCAGGGTTGTAACCAGTAAGGCTATCTAAACTCCATACAATTGTATCTCCATTGATATTAGTTAAAGCTGCATTAATCTGAGCAGGATCACCTAAAATAATCTCAATATCTGGGCCTAAGTCCAAAATTCCAGGAATAAACGGTGCGATAGTAATAACTTTATCATACTCACATCCTTTAGAATCCTGTACTACAATGTTATAATCCCCTGGCGCTAATCCAGCGAATACAGGATTTGTTGTAAATGTAGCCCCATTATCAATTGAATACATAAACGGAGCTGTACCCCCTTCAGTTTCTCCAAATTCTACAACTCCAGAATTTGCAGCAAGGCAGCTTTCGTCCGTTCCAATTTCAGTAAAACCATCAATTACTGGTTTTTTACGAACTTCAATAGAAGAAGTATCTTGACAATTGGTCAATTGATTGGTTACAGACAACACATATATGCCTTCTTCTGTTACTTCAACTTCCCTTAGCGTAGATGTAAATCCACCAGCACCTTTCCATAAATAATCAAAAAGCGTTCCTGCAGGAGCATTTGTAACTTTACCTGAAATCAATACTTCTTCATCAATACAATCAATCTCTCCATCATTTTCAGTTTCAATTTCTGGTAATTCGCGATCAGCTAGTACTTCTACAGTCAAATCATTTGTACATCCATTTTGATTATCAGTAACAATTAATCTATACACACCTTCCTTTGAAGCATTAGCAATTATATCATTTTCATTCGTCAACGTACCTGCTTCTCCATCTACACGTTCCCATAGATAAGTTACATCTCCTGTTTTAGATCCTTCCCCCGAAATTGGAACATCATCCACAGTACATGTTAATTGATCAGGAGCAGAAGTTTTGACATTAGGTTGATCTTTATTTTCTTCAACTGTTACCGTGAATGTTTCTTCACATCCATTTTCAGAATCTTTAACTAACAATTTATAAGTTCCTGAAGCACTTACTTCAATTGTTTCAGTCGAAACATTTAAATTGGATTCCCCTTCAAACCAAGTAAACTCCAAAGACCCCGTGCTTGTAGGCGCTACTTTTGAATTAGTACCATCTAAAATCACCTTCTCGTTAATACATGTAATAATCCCATCAAGAGTTGCCGATGGAATAGGTTTATTATCATCAGGTGTTATTTTAACCTCATCCGTAGCTGTACATCCATTTTCAGTATCTGTAACCATGAGTGTAAATACTCCAGATTCTGTCGTTATGTAAGTTTCCTTATCTCCTACTTCAGCGTTGTTGCCATTAATCCAAACGAAATCCAAACCATTATTCGCTGGAGTTGAAGCCGCAGCTGAAAGCGTGATATCGTCATCTGAACACCTAAATACTTGATCGTCCCCTGCCTTTGCAATAGGTTCTTCAATGTCTTGATCTACAGGAATTATAACTTCTGTAGTACAACCATTAGCATCATTCAAACCTTCTACCTTATAATCTCCTGGCGCATCCACTTGAATAATTCCTATTGGTCCTGGAGCTCCAATTGGCTGCCCACTAGGATCAAACCAACTATAAGTTATATTTCCGCCACCATCTACTGTAGAATTAGAAGCGTCTAAGGTGATTTTTTCAACAACACATGTCAAAACTTGAATAGGCTCAACAGCCAATGAAGGAACACCATCATCCGCCACCACTTTAACCATAGCTTCTGAAGTACATCCATTTGCCCCTGTAACTAAAAGCGTATAATCACCTGGCTCAGCAATTGTCCATTTATCTGTTTCTAATGAACCAGCAGGTCCTGACCAAACAAACTGAGGATTTATTGCATCTGGATTAGCTACTCCAACCAATTCGAATGTTCCTGGATCACATGGTATTTTACCTCCCGCAGCGAAAGCCCCAGGTTCTTTTTTATCATCTATTATACTTACAGTAACTTCCGAAGAACAACCATTATCTTGATTTGTTATCACCAAGACATAATCACCTTGATCAGTAATTGTAATATCTTGAGTAGAAGCAGTAAAATCATTTGGACCTGTCCAACTAAACGCAGGATTCTTCCCATCGGTAAAAGCAACAGCAGTTAAACTTTCTTCCTCATCACAAGTAAGAAACAATCGGTCAGGGTTTATTGAGAGATTATTTGGGGCAACATTATCATTATCAACATGAACAGTTTCATCCGCTTTACATCCATTCGTAGTGTTGGTAACTAGTAATGTATAATCCCCCATTGCTGTAGCAGTATAAGTTATTTCACTTCCAACTGGGCTACCCCCTCCGTCAGTCCATTGATAATTAAAATCAGCTCCTTGACTAGAATTATTAGTTCCTACTTCAGTACTTTTATTCATACAATCAATTTTCTTGTCAGCACCTACATCTACAATCGGATCTTCAATATCAATTGTAACCTCAACATCGTCGGTAGCTTCACAACCAGTTGCATTGTTTTTAATTGTCAATGTGTACGTTCCTGCTGCATCCACTTTCGGATTAAATGCATCAGCACCAGACACAACACTTGGACCTGACCACGTATAAACCAAATCAGGATCTCCAGTTTGTGGTGTACCGAATAATTGGACTTCCGTAATTGTACAAGTTAATTCATCTGGATCACCAGCTTCCACACTTGGAGGTGTATTATCTTCATCAATCTTAATAACCTCTACAATTTTACACCCATTAGCAGGGTTTTCAATTTCAACTTCATAATCTCCAGGAATATTTGTTGTGAAACTTGTACCTGTTGCATTTGCACCTGTAGGAGCAGTGATCCATGTAAATGTTGCGTCAGGAGTAGTAGAACTAACTTCTATTTCAACAGATTCATGGTCACATGTAAGCGTTGTTCCATTATGAATAATTTCTCCATTTGGAACATCTGAATCAGGAGTAACAGTAGCTGTTTTTGATGCAGTACATCCTGTTGTTGTAAGCGTAGCAACCAATGTATATACCCCTGTTGATTGAACATTTACACTACTACCAATACCAATTGATGCATTATTGCTATTAAACCATTCATAAGTCACTCCAGACCCAGACCCGTTTCCACCTGTTATTTCAACAGATTGATCTCCACATGTAAGGATTGCATCTACCGTAAATAATCCAGTAGGCACGGTCATTAATTCAGTAACTTCCTTAGTTATCTCATCTTTACAGCCCGTGTCATTATTGGTTACAATCAACGTATATGTTCCGCTTTCGCTTACTTGTTGAGTAGCATCCTTTCCAATAATAAAACCATCCTTATCAAGCCATTCATATTTTACATTTGTTGCACCCGTTGCACTTCCTGTAAGCGTTATTGTCTCTATATCACATGTAATTTGATCAGGTTCAGCAATAGATGCCGTAGGTTGAGCTGTTCTATCTTCTACAACAATTTGATCCGCAACTGTACAACCATTATCATCATTGGTTACTACTAAAGTATATGTACCAGGTGAAGTTGCCTCATAATCTTGTGAAGTTGACAATTCATTACCAGATACATCCTGCCAAGAATACTTAATGGTTCCTGTCGCTGCAGTTCCTTGGGTGCCATCTGCATGTAAAGTGGCTGTATTATGAGCATCCGTACAATCAATATATGTATCAGTACCGGCGTTGGCTGTTGGCAAAAGTCGATCATCAATTATTTCCACAGAAGCTTCTCCTACACATCCATTATCCATATTAGTAATTTGTAAAGTATAAATTCCACCAGTAGTGACTGTATAGTCTGATGTTTCAACTATCAAATCATCATTTTCATCAAGCCATTCATACTTCAAATCAGCCGCCATAGGCTCAGAAGCATCTCCATTTATATCAAAAGTTGATTCACCTGGTTGGCATGTCAAAGATCCTGCTGCACTTGGAATGGCAAGCGGTTTCATTGTATCTACTTCTACGATTGCGTGTACAGTATCTAAACAAAAAGATTTCGTATTATATATACTAAAAACGAAAGTATAGTCTCCATTTCCATCTGGTACTAAATCATCTATAGAAACATCAACACTTTTTTTACCAACACCATCATCTACATTATTACCATTCGCATATTGCCAAGAATAAGCAAAATCACTAGCACTCCCTTCTTCGTAAGTAAAATCACCATTTAAAGTTACAGTACTTCGAGTACAATCTATTTTCAATGGATCTTCAACAGTTCCAAAGGGAGAAGACTTACTAAGAGTTATTTTAGTACTAGATTCTTTCGTACAACAGAATTCATAATCTGTTATCTTTACGCTATAAGTACCTACTGTCAATACTTCTGCTGTGTATCCGTCCGTGTCTCCCACAATTTGTCCGCCATCGGAAGCAGTCCATTCGATTAAATACTGACCGCCACCTGGTGGAGTAAAAGGATCTGGAACCGCAACCAATGTAGTTGTTGAATGAAATAATTCCGTATTATCATAACACAACTCGGAAGGCATTAGTGTTACATCAAAATTAACATCAGGCAAACCTTCTAATACATTCATTGTATAATCACAAACATCACCTGCATACCCATCAATCAAAATATAATAGTCATTGCCTGGTACCAGTGAAGAAGAACTTACAGTGAAAGTTCCAATAACTCCATTCACACAATTCCCAACTCTTGTTAAGTAGGTAGCCCCAGTTGATGTACAATCAGATTCAAAAATACCAGCTTGTATTCCACGTTCCTGTGAACAACCTGAAGAAATAAATTCTATTGTCATAGATTGTTGTGTTGCATTAAAGCCTATCCACATATCATTTTCAATTGAAGTGCCTCCTCCACAAAAATTCCCAGAAAGCGCAACAACTGGATCATTCGTATTCGTAAAACCTCCTGTATTAAACATGGCTCCATCTAACTCACACAAACTTGGAGTTGGAGTTTCATAACAATAATCGTGTCCAATTAAGTGATCACATTGGGAATAAATCGCCTTCTGTGAAAAACCTTCATTTGCAAAAAGCAATAGTAAAATAAAAAAACCAAATTGTAAAATCCTTTTCATAGTAACTTATTTTTAAAATAGAAATTAGTCTAAAACATCTAGAAATGAAAGCGATAATGAATTTTTTGATTCAAAATACCATCAATCTAGTATGTATTCTTAATGACAAATAATTTTTCGTTTATATATGTATAAAATAATTATCTTAATAATGAAATATCTCCTTTGTATAACTCTTTACTTCCATTAAGGAACTCTACTTCAATGAAATAGCCAAAAACACCTCCGTTTGTTTCCTTACCATCTACTAATCCATCCCAGCCTTCTTTGATTTCATCTGGCTTAAAATTGTAGTTTTGAAACACCATTGCACCCCAACGATCAAAGACTCTCATAGAAATAATATTTTTTACCGCTAAATTATTTCCACTAAAGACTGTAAATACATCATTGTTTCCATCTCCATTTGGACTAAATCCAGAAGGAATATATACTGGTCGTATTTTTTCAACAAAAATAGTCAAACGGTCTGATGCCAAACATCCCATCTCATCATAAACTGTGGCTTCAATAAAGGTAGTTTCTGTTGGAAACAAAGTGGGATTGAAACCATTCAGTGAGTCAATGCTCCACAGCATACTATCGACTGAAATATTTTCAAAAGTAGGGTTTAAGGAAACAGACTCACCAAGAACAATGGTTATATCATCTCCTAATTCCAAAGTAGGTTGTATGTACGTCTCAATTTCTAATTCCTTACTATATTCACATCCCTTTGAACCTTGAACTACAATTTCATAAGAGCCAGGAGCTAAATTTTCAAATATCGCATTACTAGAGAAAGTAGTTCCACCATCTACAGAATACATATAAGGAGGAGTTCCACCTTCAATCACATTAAATTTTATAGTACCAGAATTAATCGCAAGACAAGATTGATTATCTGATGAATTATCAAAGCCATTAATTTCTGGTTGTTTTTTTACTTGAATTTCATCAGAATCCAAGCAATCATTTTCTTTATTTTTAACCGTTAAGACATAAGTCCCAGGTTCTGTTACAGAAACTTCAATTTTATTGGTACTTAAATTTGGCCCCTTCCATAAATGATCAAATTTATTTCCTTTAGATGAATTTCCAATTGAAAGCATTACTTCTTTAATCACACAATCAATCTCTCCGTCAACTTCTGCTTCCACAACAGGCATCTCTTTGTCTTCCAATACTTCAATTTCTTCACTGCTAATACATCCATTTACTTTATCGGTTACCACCAACTTGTAAGTACCCGCTTGAGATACTTTAGCAATCAATTGATCAGAATCTGCAATGGTTGCATTTGATGTACTTGACCATAAATAATCAGTATTAGTTGATGTAGATCCTTTACCAGAAATTTCTACTTCATCTACAGAACACGTAATTTTATCTGGAGCACTTACCCTCACTTCTGGTTTAACGATGTTTTGTTCGACAAGAATAGGAGCATCTTTTGTACATCCGTTGCTGTCATCCGTGAGTCTTAGTATATAGACACCAGGTTCACTTACTTCAAAAGTAGGTGCAGTGGAATTATTATCAATCCATTCAAAAGATAAATTTCCAGCACTACTATCTGCGACCTTTGAATTTTCAGCATTCAATTCCACTTTCAAATCAATACATGTAAGTATTCCTGAAACTTGAATATCCGCTTCTGGTTTATTCTTGTCAGGTATAACTGTTACAGTAGATGAATCTCTACACCCATTTTTATTATCTACTACGATAACGGTAAAAACCCCATCAGTAGTAACAGTAATTTGTTCATTAACACCAATGATATCTCCATCCTTCTTCCATGTGTAGGTAAGCATATCACCAGACATTGGACTAGAATTCTCGGCAGAAAGCATTTTCTCTGTATCTTGGCAAGTAAAAATCTGATCTGTTCCAGCATCTGCAATGGGCATCACCTTATCTTCTGTAATAGATATCGTTTTAGAAATCTCACATCCATTCTTATTATTGACTTCCACCAATGTATAATCTCCTACTTCTTGTACTATCAAAAGTGGATCTGTTCCTAATGATACACTATCCACATCAAACCAATAATACTCAATTTGACCTCCTCCAGACAAAGTTGATGAAGAAGCATCTACTACGATTTTTGAGTTTTCACAAGTTAATTGTTCAATACCTGTCAACACCAATTCCGGAACACCATCATCCATAGTTACTTCTACATTCATTTCAGCAGTACACGAATTGGGTCCTGTAGCCACCAATGTATAAATTCCTGGCTCTGAAATAGTCCATTTTGAGCTAGGCTCTTCTATTCCACTAGGAGACTCCCATAAAAACGTTGTGTTTTCAGTATTGGAATAAGCAACTAATTCATACGTTCCTGGATCACAAGGAATTTTTCCATCATTGGCATTTACATTTGGTGGGTCAATATCTGTAATCACAGAAACAGTTGCCATAGAAGAGCATCCATTATCTTCATTAGTAACAACAAAAGTATATTTACCTTCGTCAGAAAAAGTAATATCTTTATCTGTACCTAAATCGCCATTTGGACCCGTCCAACTATAAATAGGTGTGGATACGTTTGAAAAATTTGTATTGGTAGAAATTTCAGTCATTTCACAATCAATGATAAGTCCATCAGGATTTATTTCTACATTATTAGGTTGTTCTTTATTTTCTTCAACGTGGACTGTTTTTTGCTCAGAACATCCGTTGGTTGTATTTGTAATAATTAAAGTATAATCATCTTGATTTGAAACGGTCAATATTAAATCATTTCCTTGTGGAGCATTTCCTGAATTCAACCATTGATATGTAAAATCTGGTCCGCTACTTGAATTTGTTGTACCAATTTC
>CAMZLN010000199.1 GCA_947311465.1 uncultured Saprospiraceae bacterium | reverse complement strand
GGTGTTCACCATTCCGAATTACGAATCACGATTTATAAATTCAAGGTCTTTTGATTGGGTAAGAACATTTATCTTTAGTAATTCTGAAAATCCAAAAATCCTGTAAATTCTGATTCTGACAAAAGGGGTTGAGAATTGGGAATTGGGAATTACGAATTAGGAATTACGAATTAGAAATTCAAGTTCCTTGTCTTGGAAAAAAACAAGCCGCTTTAGTAATTCTGAAAATCCAAAAATCCTGTAAATTCTGATTCAGACAAAAGGGAATTGGGAGTTGATCAGTTATCATTTAAGAAATTAGCAATTATACAACATAGAAATAAAATTAATTAATTAATCAATAAATAAAAAATTATGAAAAATCTATTTGCAATTTTAGTATTATCAATTTCTTTCTTTAGTCTTAACGCTCAAAATGATGCGTATCATGATGCTATGAAAGATGCTATTCACACGCTACACAATGCTAAGGATGGGGCAGAACTGATGACTGTAAAAAATAAATTTAAACGCATTGCCCAAATGAAATCCGATGATTGGTTGCCGCTATACTATCTAGGAATGACCAATATTTATTTGAGTTTTGGTAGTACAGAAAATAAGGATGAACTCGCTGATGTTGCACTTTCTATCATTGAAAAAGCTTCAAAATTGGCAACAGATAATCAAGATAGAGCAGAAATATTCGCTTTAGAAGGATTGGGATATGTTGCAAAATTAATGGTTGACCCAATGTCTAGGGGGCAAAAATATGGTATGCTTTCACAACAGGATTATGGAAAAGCCTTGTCCTTAGACCCATCTAATCCAAGAGCGAAATTACTGCAAATTGAATCCAATAAAGGAGCAGCAGCGTTTTTTAAAAAAGACCTTCAACCATTTTATATTCAGGCTCAAAAATTGCTTTATACTTGGGATAAATTCATTCCGAAATCTGATATTCATCCTTTCTGGGGCAAAAATAGATGTAAGGAATTAGCAGATAATGTAAATAAAATCGAAAAAAATATAGATTTAAAGGAAAATATTATATCCAATTCTGATGAAAATACTATATTTTTCGAAATTTTAGGACTGCGAAATAATAATGGGCATATTTTATTGAAACTAATGAACGAAAAAGAAGAAGTGATTATCAAAAAATCTTTCGAAATTAAAAATAAAACGGTTTCAGGACAATTTTCTAATTTAAAATCAGGAAATTATGCCATCAAATATATGCACGACGAAAATGATGACAAAAAAATGAATACGGGTATTTTTGGTATCCCTAGTGAAGGTTATGGATCTTCTAATGACGCTCGTGGCACTTTTGGTCCGCCTGCCTTTGCGGATATGATTATTGCGGTAAATGGAGTGACTAAAATTGTGATGAATACAAAATATCATTAAGCAATTGGACAACTGCTCATCATATATATATAATATTAGGACAATGACAGAAAAAATAGATAAAATAAGCTTCAGCCAACTGGTCAAACCATTGACAAATACCCAATACTGGATATCTTCGATATTGTTTTCTCTGATTATCCAATATTTTTTTGTACCCAGTTCCTTCACAGGAGAAAGACCGTTTTTTTTATACTTTGCTTGGGTGTATTCTATTTATCTTACACAATCAATTGGCAATTCATACATAAGAAATCACTTTATCAATAAATATTATTCGTGGGAAAAAACACCCATTAAAAAACTATTTATTTTATTAACTTTCACAGTATTTTATGCGGGTCTTGGCTTTGCAATCATCACTACCCTTTTCATAAAGTTTATTTTCTCGTATTCTTTCTCAAAAGCATTGAGCACAGCAACATATGGAATGACCTATTCTGCTTTTATTTCATTGGTATTTGCCTTCATCTTCGCATCTATATCTTTTTATATCAACTGGCAAAAATCTCAAATCAAAGCAAAAAAATTAGAAGCCGATTTAGCAAATTATCGTTACGAAAGTCTAAAAAAACAAGTAAATCCACACTTTTTATTCAATAGTTTAAATGTGTTGGCGGACTTAGTCCATGAGGATGCGGATCTTTCTGAAAAATACATTCATCAATTGAGCAAGATTTATAGATATGTTTTGGAATCCGCAAAGAAACAAACCGTTCCGTTAAAAGATGAAATTGATTTTATAAAATCATACGCTTTTTTATTGGATATTCGTTTTGGAACGAAACTGAAAATTGATATAGATGTCAATCCAACAATAGATGAGTTTATCATCCCTGTTTCTTTGCAAACATTGATTGAAAATGCGGTCAAACACAATGAAGTTACCAAACAAAATCCTTTAACAATTTCAATTACACAGAAGGATAAATTTATTATATTGGAAAATAATTTACAATTGAAAAAAACAGCTATTGAATCTTCTGGTACGGGTTTGGAAAACCTAAAACAGCAGTATGAAATACTTTCGGATGAGTCGATTTTGGTGGAAGATTTGGATGGTTTTTTTAGGGTAATTTTGCCTATTTTGAGTTGAGAAGATGAGTCGATTTTGCCTTAGCAAAATCTAGGTGAAAAGGTGAGTTTAGATTATTTATAAAACTTACACAATCAACTAAACAATAAAATAATCAACAACGAAGTGACTCAACAAGAATTGCATAGGCAATTCCGCTCCACTTCTCAGCTTTTTAAAGAAATAAAAATTATGAACATACTAATTATCGAAGACGAACACAGAGCAGCCAACCGATTGGAACGACTAATTCTACAATTGGAGCCATCTTTCAATATCATCGGAAAACCCGAATCCATTGAAGAATCAATTGCTATTTTAAATACTCATCATGATATCCAACTCATTTTTTCTGATATTGAATTGGGGGATGGTACTAGTTTTGAAATCTTTGAGCAGTTTAAAACGGATATTCCTATCATTTTCACAACCGCTTACAATCAATATGCTATTGAAGCTTTCAAACTCAATGGTGTAGGCTATTTATTGAAGCCTATTGATACAGATGAACTCAAAAATACAATTGATAAATTTAAAAGAACACAAGGAAATCCGTCGAAAAATAATTTCGATT
>CAMZLN010000198.1 GCA_947311465.1 uncultured Saprospiraceae bacterium | reverse complement strand
TTGGGCAAAATATATCAAAAAGATATATTGAAAAATATGTGTCCAGCTACTTAAATAAACAAATACAAAAGTCTTGACAATTACCTTGTTTTTTAATTATACTTTGTTATATTTGTATCAAATTCTCTATTATGAAAAAAGTATTGATTATATTGTCTATCATCCTATTATTTTTTACTTGTAAAAAGGATGGCATTCCATTTAAAAATTATAAAGTGGATTTCTACACTTCTCACCCTAAACTTTCAATCAATCCTGTTCAATTTGAATGGGTAACAGAACAGGTGCTGGTTAAACCTGTATATAGAAAAGGAGCTAAATTTACATGGGTGCAAGATACACTTTTAGTAAGGCAAGCATATACCGTTCCACATATTATGGATTCAATGCGTATTCCAATGGTGATAAACGCAGAAGCCGATATCGCTCAAAATGTATTTTGTTATGCATTTTATGATGGGATTACTTTGGATACTATTCCAGCGGAATATATGATGTTGGACAAAGAAAAACTCGTTAAGGATGGGACAGATGGACCTGAAATTCCTGCTCAATACATTACAGTCCATAAGCAAGTAGTCGAAAAGCAGGCAAGACTAGTAGAGCATTCGGATGAACAAACATTTAATAGAGTGTATTTTCATATTCCTAGTGATGTTTCGATTGAAGATTATTTGAAGCAACAGATTGGTTTTAGTCAAGTAGATCATTGTGAGGAAGGGGTGTCTTATAAAATTGAGAAGTAAATGAAAGTAAATGAGATTGATTTTTAGATTTGAAATTGATAGCTTTCTCATGATGTCTGCAAAGTCTTGACATTGGATATTCAGAACAAAAGTGAGTGGTTTTAAAAAAAAATAACGACCTTAGCACACTAAAAAAAATAATGGTGATGCGAAACAAATTTATATTACTTTTCTCATTTTGGACAATCCTAATTCATGCACAAGTTCATCATGATTTGTCCGTTGAAATTAATCCAACACATTCTCAAATTAGCGTAATAGACCAAATATCATTTGATAGTAAAGATCAAACGATATTTTTTACTTTGAATTCAGCTTTTATTCCAAAAATGCTTTCTAAGGGATTGAAATTAAAGGCAGTAAATAAGAAGATGCCTGCTCCTGATATGGGTATGGATTATCTTGGGGATGAGGCTAAAGCTGATTTAAAAATTACAAAATGGAAAGTGATTTATAAAAAGAAAAATTTGATAGGAAAGCCTTTCAAAATTTCATATTCTGGAAAAGTTGCCGATGCCATAGAAAAGAATGATAAAGATTATCAACGTGGATTCAGTGAATCCCCAGGAATTATTTCTGAAACAGGAGTCTATCTTGCAGGTTCTACTTATTGGGTTCCTGTTTTTGATGATAAAATGATGACTTTTTCTATGGAAGTAAAATTTCCTAAAGGGTGGAAATCAGTAGCCCAAGGGAAAAGAACGAAAAATATAGAAGAAAATAATCATCATATTGATATTTGGAATTGTGATAAACCGCAAGAAGAAATTTTCTTGATTGGTGCAAAATTTTCTGAATATAGCTTTGATGCAGGTAATGTAAAAGCAATGGCTTTTTTGAGAACTCCAGATGAAGGACTTGCCAATAAATATCTTGAAACTACCGCACAATATTTAGAAATGTATCGCTCTATCCTTGGAGTATATCCTTATTCCAAATTTGCTTTGGTAGAAAATTTTTGGGAAACAGGCTACGGAATGCCTTCTTTTACACTTCTAGGCGAAAAAATTATTCGTTTTCCTTTTATTTTGCATTCTTCTTATCCTCATGAATTATTGCACAATTGGTGGGGGAATAGTGTCTATGTCGATTTTGAAAGTGGCAATTGGTGTGAAGGATTGACGGCTTATATGGCGGATCATTTGATTAAAGAACAACGTGGTCGTGGTATGAATTATCGTAGGTCAACACTTCAAAAATTTACTGATTTAGTCGATGAAAAAACGGATTTTCCTATCACAGATTTTCGTTCTAGGCACGATGGCCCTAGTGAAGCCATTGGGTATGGAAAGACGTTGATGATGTTTCACATGCTTAGACGTAAATTTGGGGACGAAACTTTCTTGGTGGCTTTGAGACGATTTTATAAAAAAAATAAATATAAAAAAGCTTCTTTCGAAGATATTAGATTGGCTTTTGAAACGGTAGTTGAAGATGATTTAAAACCATTTTTTGATCAATGGGTGACTCGTAAAGGCGCACCAGAATTGATTTTTGATAAGGTTAATGTTGAAAACTTGAATGATGGTACTTTCAAATCTGTGATTTATTTGAAGCAAATTCAAAAAACTGATGCCTATGATCTAGAAGTGCCAGTGCAAGTCATTACAAAAGACGGTACCGAAACACATCTACTGTCTATGTCGCAAAAAGAACAAGTTTTTGAAATCACTACGATAGCAAAACCTTTGAAAGTTTTGGTAGATCCGATGTTCGATTTGTTTAGGATTTTAGATCCAAAGGAAGTTTCTCCTGCTTTAACAAAGGCGTATGGTGGGGATAAAACTTTGATTGTGGTGCCGTATGGTACTAAAAAAGGGAGTACTTATGATGTATTTGCAAAGCAATGGGGAGCAAGTGATCCATCTAAATTTGAAATTATAAATGATCGGGCACCTGTTCAATATCCTAAAGATGCGACAATTTGGATTTTGGGTTATGAAAATAGATTGGTTGATTTTGTAAATAAAGGGATTGAAATTTATGGTGCTAAAATGACACAAGATTCGGTCGTTTTTCCTAATAAAGCTGTTTTGAAAGCAGGAAATGATGTGATTATTACTTTGACGCATCCTGAAAATGAACAGGCTGCTGTAGTTTTTATTGCCATAGGTAATGATGATGCTATTCCTGGATTGGTTCGGAAATTGCCTCATTATGGAAAATATAGTTATCTCGCATTTGAAGGTACTGATCCCACCAATATTGCAAAAGGGCAATGGCCTGTGATCCAATCTCCTTTGATTAAGGAATTGGGAACTAATATTCCAATGGTTAAATCCGAAAAGAGAGAAGCGTTGGCTTATTTAGAACCTGTTTTTTCTTCCAAAAATATGATGGATGATATTGAATATCTAGCTTCTGAAGAGATGAAAGGGCGTGGTTTGGGTACACCTGAATTAGATGTAGCCGCAAATTATATCGCAGAATCTTTTAAAAAATCAGGATTAAAACCTTGGAAAGATAGTTATTTTCAAAAATGGACTGCCAATGTCTTAGATAAGAAAAATATTAAAATGACCAATGTGGTTGCCATGATTCCTGGTTTGAAACCTGAGTTTGATAACGAACCTGTTGTGATTTCTGCTCATTATGATCATTTGGGAATGGGATGGCCTGATGCACATGCTGGTGACCAAGGGAAGATCCACTTTGGGGCAGATGATAATGCAAGTGGGGTAGCTGTCCTAATGGAATTGGCAAAGCGTGTTGCTAAGACGGCAAAACCTAATCGCCCAATTATTTTTGTAGCGTTTACTGGAGAAGAAGCTGGTTTGGTTGGATCTAGATATTTTGTGAAATCATTGCGTAATCAAGCTTTTGCGAATATAAATTTGGATACGGAAGGCTCTCTTTTTGATCAAAAAATTGTTATTTTAAATGCCAATACAGCAAGTGAATGGAAACATATCTTTATGGGAACGGATTATGTGACGGGTGTGGCTACGCATTTGGTGATGACGCCTTTAGATGCAAGCGATCAGATTGCTTTTATCGAAAAAGAGATTCCTGCGGTACAGTTTTTTGCTGGTGCAACAACCAATTATCATCGTCCAAGTGATACTGTGGAGAAGATTGATGCTGCGGGTTTGGTGAAGGTGGCTACTGTTGCAAAAGAAGTTCTTCTATATCTAGGAGATCGGGAAAGACCAATGCCTTTTACTGGCGAATTGAATAAACAACCTAAAAAGAAGCATCATCCTTCAGACAGTCGAAGTGCTTCTACGGGAGCGGTTCCAAGCTTTTCTTACGAAGGTAGTGGCGTGAAATTGGGTGATGTACCCGAAGGAACTCCTGCCCAAAAAGCAGGATTGAAAACAGGAGATATTATTATTGAAATGAATGGTGTTGCTGTAGAAGATTTGCGTGGATATTCCAATCTGTTGAAAAAACTTTCTCCTGGGCAATCTGTGACGGTCAAGGTATTAAGAGATAAAACGGAAATGGTTGTGGATTTGGTTTTGAAGGCGAGATGAGAAATTGTAGTTGAATGATTCTTTCTTATGTTTCATCTCTAGATAACTTGTGCATAGCTTTAAATAGAGTAATTAACTCATCATAATTCATATCTACATGCTTGAGATTGATAGCAATAGGACTACCTTTGTCTTTGTGTAATTGTTTTAACATTCCACGTCTAAACCTCGGGCTATTTTTTAAAATTCTCTTATTATCTTTTACGAAAATGAATATATTGGGCTGTCCAGAATTTTGTAGAAACTCAAATTTTTCTATCTCGTTCCATGAAATAAGTCCAGTATTTGCCATTGATATATTATCTGTTATTCCGAATTTATCAACTATTAGAGCAGGAATTTTTCCTTTTCGTAACTCTTTAATTGCATTAACGAAAAATACAATCATTAGTAAAGCAAAAAGCAAAAGTGCAACTCCAAGTAATAATCTTATTGAATTCCTTGTTAGTATATTATGATATCCCGATCGAGTGGCAAAATATACCGCAACTGGAGCAACGAATATGAGTTTTCCATAGTCTCCTGTATTTCTGTTTATTTTGATCTTATCTTCCATAATAAATCATTAGTATGCCGAAAACCCAAAATCAAAAACGCCCCAACCATCTCTAGTTAAGGCGTTTATAGTAGTCCCTACAGGATTCGAACCTGTGACCTACGCATTAGAAGTGCGTTGCTCTATCCAGCTGAGCTAAGGAACCATTTTTTCTTTTTGCGATTGCAAAGGTAAGTTTTTTTTGCAAAAGAAGAAATGAAAATTACTTTTTTTTTGAAAAATATATTTGTTCACGTTTATTTAGAAACATTAACAATTAACCATTAATAATTAACAATTCAAAAAACTATATTTTTTCAAATAAACTCTCCACAAACGCTTTCTTATTAAAGATTTGCAACATATCCATTCCCTCTCCAACACCAATAAATTTAATTGGAATTTTGAATTGATCAGAAATACCAATGGCAACTCCTCCTTTGGCACTTCCATCTACTTTGGTCAAGGCAAGTGATGAAACTTGTGTCGCCTCTGTAAATTTAGCGCATTGTTCAAAGGCATTTTGCCCTGTAGTAGCATCTAGTACCAACATTGTGTCATGCGGTGCACCATCCATCTTTTTTCCAATAGAACGTCTTATTTTGGTCAATTCTTCCATCAAATATTTCTTGGTATGAAGACGACCAGCTGTATCAATGATTGCGACATCGCAGTTGTTGTTCATTGCATATTGCACTGTTTCGTAGGCAACCGCAGCAGGATCTGCATCCATGCCTTTGTCATAAAAATCACAACCTACACGTCCCGCCCATATCTTGAGTTGATCCACCGCAGCAGCTCTAAAGGTATCTGATGCGCCTAATACAACTTTATAACCTTTTTCCTTGTATTGATGTGCTAATTTCCCAATGGTCGTTGTTTTACCAACGCCATTTACGCCTACAACAAGGATGATATATGGTCGTGAACCTTCGGGTAGAGTAAAATCTTCTAATTCTTCTTTGTTATTGTTTTCTGCGAGCATTTGAACAATCTCATCTCGCAAAATATTGTTGAGTTCTGCTGTGTTGACATATTTGTCCTTTGATACACGTGCTTCAATTCTTTCAATGATTTTGACCGTAGTGTCAAGACCGACATCAGAAGTGATTAGGATGTTTTCCAATTCATCCAATACTTCTTCATCTACTTTATCTTTTCCAGCAACTACTTTGGATATTTTATCCAGAAAGCTAGTTTTTGTCTTTTCTAAGCCTTGGTCAAGGTCTTCTTTTTTCTTTTTGGTAAAGAATTTTTTAAAGAAACTCATATATTTGTATTATTAAGATGAATTACGAATTTAGTAATGGTTTTCAAATGCAATTATAACATTTCTTAGTGTATAAATACTAATTACTAGGTAGATATTACAAATTTCATGCAGAAAGTAAACACTTTTGTAATAGGGTTTGTTTTTTATTAATGAACAAACTTTTAATTTGGAATTTTGAAGTAGGAAAGCATGATAGAATAAATTGTTGATTGTCAAACAGGATTGCTAATTAGTGCAGCAGATTCATCATTCGAGCCTTAAGAGTATAAAAAAAAGGCTCTTCAAATATTGAAGAGCCTTTTTTATTATTTTTTATCAGCAAAAAATGCAGCCACTTTATCTTTGTGGATGATTTGCTCTTTATAAGTATATTTTCCTGTGATAGGATCTTTAATACTTTTAATTACTTTTACGTGATCTCTTCCTGACCCTACGTTGCCTGCTCTTTGAGCAATCCTCGCGTTTTTCGAAAGTTTAGCCATAATTTATTGAATTAAATTTATTACTTAATTTCCCTGTGAAGGGTTTTTTTTCTTAGAATTGGATTGTACTTCATCAACTCCATTCTATCTGGAGTGTTTTTTCTGTTTTTCTGTGTAATATATCTAGAAGTACCTGGCTGACCTGAAGCTTTATGTTCAGTACATTCCAAAATAATCTGCTGTCTATTACCTTTTGACTTTTTTGCCATTGCTTATAGTATTAAGATCTGTTTATTTAATTTGATTATAATTTTACTCCTGTTTTATGACCTTGCTTTTCCAACTTCTTTAAGTATGCGTAGATACCCAATTTATTGATAGTTCGAAGGGTTGAAGTAGATACTTTCAGTTTTACCCATGTATCCGTTTCTGGAATGTAAAATCTTTTTTTGATTAGATTGGGCAAAAAACGACGTTTCGTTTTTGCATTTGAGTGAGAAACATTGTTCCCAGCCATTGGTTTCTTACCTGTTAATTGACAAACTCTTGACATTGTTCTATTTTTTAAAATTAAGCCGCAGCACAATACGAACCGCGAAGAAATCCATTTTAATAACGGAAAAAATTGCTATACCTTTTCCTAAAGCGATGCAAAGGTACGATATTATTTCATACTTGACAATTTTTTTTAAGATAATTTTCGATCATTTCTTCCAATCATTCAAATTATAGATTGGATGCAAATTTTTTAAGCAGAAATCAATTCAAATAACTATCGAATAACTAGTGGCTTTTTCAGAAAAACAGTTATGTTTGTTATTATTCACAAAAAATACAAAAATTATGAATAAATTATTAGTTTTAATCATTTTAGTTTTGGGTTTTTCAAGTGCAAGTTTATCGGCTCAAACCTACAAACCCTACACATTAGCCTTGAAGTCATCTTCAAGTATTTCCGAATTAACGGTTTCGATTGAAAATGGTCTGAATGCCAATGGAATCGATGTTGTTGGTCAATATGCACCTGCTGACGATGCTAGTAAGAAAGTACTGGCGATTACAAATGCTGGTTTGAAACAAGCCGCAGCTCAAAGTGGAAACTTGGCTGGTTTTGCAGGCGTTTTGAAAATTGCCTTGACCAAAGAAAATGGAATGACCTACGTCTCTTTCACTACTCCTCAATATTGGGCAAGTGCTTATCATCAAAAAAAATATGGCACAATCGCATCAGCAATTGAATCCTTTGCGGGAAGCCTTAAAGCTAGTTTTGATGGTATAGGTGATTATGTTGGTACTCAGTTTGGAAAGAAAAAGGCTGTTTCATCTGCTGATTTAGCAGGATATCACTATATGTTTGGAATGCCTTATTTAGGAGATAAAATTACAATAAAAACATTCGGTAGTCATTCTGCTGCTGTTGCAAAAATAAATAAAAATCTGACCGCTGGAAAAAAATCAACGAAGAAGGTTTATCAGGTTAATGTCGGAGATGGAATTACGCTATTTGGTGTTGGAATCGGTGGGGCAGATGGAGAAGAATATTTCGTTCCAACTATCGACTATGGTTCTCCTAAACATACGGCTATGTTGCCTTACGAATTATTAGTGGTTGGAAAAAATGTGTATATGGCGCACGGACGGTATAGATTTGCATTGGCTTTTCCTGATTTGTCGATGGGAACTTTTATGAAAATTGTGAATACGCCTGGGTATGTGCAAGGGGTGATGAGTGGGTTGACGGAGTGAATGTGTTAAGACATCAAGACATCAAGACTTCACGACATCAAGACATCAAGACTTCAAGACTTCACGACTTCACGATGTCCTGATGTCGTCCCGTCCTGATATCGTCCCGTCTTGTCGTCCTGACATCGTCCCGTCCTGACGTCCTGATGTCGTCCCGTCCTGATGTCGTCCCGTCTTGATGTCGTCCCGTCTTGATGTCCTGACGTCGAACGTAAATAAAATTAATTCAAACGAAAAATAATAAATGCCTGGGAAAATCTTACTTATAACGCCACCATTCACGCAACTCAACACCCCGTATCCCGCTACGTCCTACTTGAAAGGATTTTTAGAAGCAAAAGGGATATTTGTTGTACAGCAAGATTTAAGTATTGAATTATTTAAAAAAATATATACGTCAGAATCTTTGAAGGAGATATTTAATGCGGTGGATTTGAATGACGAGATGCAATTTTCGGAGATATACAACTTTCGGAATGATTATATTTCAAAAGTAGATATTATTATTAAATTTTTGCAAAATCCAGAATCCACAGCAGCTTATCAAATTTTAAATGAGAATTTTCTGCCGAAAGGACATAGAATTCAAAATGTGGATGATGATTTGTCTTGGGCTTTTGGAAATTTGGGTATCTTAGATAAAGCCAAACATCTAGCCACTCTTTTTGTAGAAGAAATTGGTGATTTTATTCAAGGTAATATTGATGAGTATTTTGCATTTACTAAATATGCGGAACGGATTGCAAGTTCGGCAAGTAGCTTTGATCAATTGGAAGATAATTTGAATTATGATCCGACATTGATTGAATCCTACATGTTTGAATTATTGGATAATGAAATTAAAAGGAATAATCCAATTTTAGTCGGATTTTCAATCCCTTTCCCTGGCAATCTTTATGCCGCTTTGAAGTGCGCACAACAAATAAGATATGCTTATCCAAAAATTAAAATTGTTTTTGGTGGGGGATATTGCAATACGGAATTGCGGTCCCTTTCTGATCCAAGAATTTTTCAATATACCCATTTTATTACATTGGATGATGGTGAAGGTCCTTTGCTACGCCTTTTTGAATATGTTTCAGATATGATTTCAGATTCATTATTGGAACGTACTTTTTTATTGAAAAATGGACAAGTTTTTTATCAAAATCACATTCCCAATACAATTTATCATCACAGTAATCTACCCGCTCCTGATTATAGTGATTTGAAACATAATGAATATATTTCTTTCCTTGATGTTTTGAATCCTATGCATCGAATGTGGAGTGATGGAAAATGGAATAAGTTGACCATAAGTCATGGTTGCTATTGGAAAAAATGTACTTTTTGTGATGTAGGATTGGATTATATTAGTGGGTATCAAGTGACAACAGCGGATGATTTGGTGGAGAAAATTCAATCTATTATTGATGAAACCAATATCCGTGGATTCCATTTTGTAGATGAAGCCGCACCGCCAAAAATTTTGAGCGCTTTGGCGAAAAAATTAATTGAAAAGAATCTACACATTTCTTGGTGGACGAATATCCGATTTGAACGGACTTTCGATAATGAATTGTGCGAATTGCTTGCCAAATCGGGGTGCATTGCTGTTACAGGGGGACTTGAAGTCGCATCTGATCGATTATTGAAATTGATAAAAAAAGGGGTGGATATCAAACAGGTAAGTAAAGTAACCGATGCATTTGCTCAAAATGGAATTATGGTACACGCCTATTTAATGTATGGATTTCCTACGCAAACTACTCAAGAAACTGTTGATGCTCTAGAAGTGGTCCGTCAATTATTCCTAAATGGTTGTATTCATTCTGCTTATTGGCATAAATTTACAACCACAATCCATAGCCCAATTGGAATGAATCCCGACGATTTTAATATTAAAATACTCGGTCCAAAATTTGAAGGATTTGCTCAAAATGACCTTTGGCACGAAGATCCATTGGGCACAAATCATGATGATTTTACAGAAGGACTGAATGAAGCATTGCATAGTTTTTTAAATGGATTGGGATTGGATGTTCCTTTGCAGGAATGGTTTGATATCGAAATTCCTGAAACGACACTTGATCCAGAATTGATTGCTTCTTATTTGGATTTTGTGAACGAATAGAAGTAATTTACTTTTTTTTATTCGTGCATTCGTAGCATTACATATCGACGCCCTGATGTCTTGTCGTCCTGAAGTCTTGAAGTCCTGAAGTCTTGTCGTCCTGTCATCCTGTCATCCCGAATTTCAAACCCATTTCCGAATCCAAGCCTCCTCAAAACACCCCACCAATTTTTCAAAATCACCCACCGAATTATAAACATGCGGAGCTATTCGAATCGCATTGCCACGTTGAGAAACAAAAACATTATTCTTTTTGAATGCTTTTTGCAAAATGTCTATTTCAAATGCACTTCCAAGCTGTACACCAAACAAATGATTGCCCCGAAAAGCGGATGATTCAATATTCCCACCCATTTCAGAAATTTGTTGAATCGCCTTTTTACTGATATTTTCACAATAGGATTGAATATTTTCCTGTCCCCAAGTATTCAGTTGTTGAATTGATTCAATGAGCATCGGTAATAATGCAAAATTACTAGATTCACCTACACTATATTTATGAGCATAAGGTTTGTAGTTGGGTTCATAATCAACCAACTTTGCAAAATTGTCACTATCTTTTCTAGCAAGCCAATTTTCTTCTAAGGGCTCTCCATGATCAAATTTATGGTTAAAATACGCTAAGCCAAGAGAATAGGGACCTAATAACCATTTATATCCACCACAAATTAAGGCATCTACATCAAATAATTCAATGTCAAAAGGAAGTGCCCCCACAGATTGAGTACCATCTACAATGAGATAAGCACCCACTTCATTTGTTCTTTTGCGAATAGCTTTCAAATCAAATTTTGTTCCATCTACCCAATGCACATGTGGTATAGCTACTACGACTGTGGAAGTATCAATCGCATTTAGAATGGCATCATTCCAATTTCTACCACGATGCTGGATACTATTGTCAGAAATAATCCTCATTTCAGCACCTACTTTATCTGCCTTTTTTTTCCAAGAGAAATAGTTACTTGGAAATTGACCTTCTATACCTATTATATTTTGTCCCTTTTGGATATCAATATTTTTCACAGCAGTTGCAATTCCATAAGATGCAGAAGGAATTATGGCAATACGTTGATGCTCTTTTACGTTGATTAGTTTTGCAAACTCTTTTTTTAATTTTTCAGAAGGGGCAAAAAAATCAGAAGGTTGAACCAAATAGGGGAGACTTTTCTTTGAAATACTAATTTTTCCAATTTCTTCTACACTTTTTAAATTTGGGGACATGTAGGCACAATTAATGTAGGAAACATCATGTGGAATTGAAAATTTATCTTTTTGGCAAGTGAATTCCATGAAATTTAATTTTTGTTGAGTATTAGAAGCTTTAGGAACTATGAAAAAATAAATGTATATTTTAAACTCTGAACATTTATTTCTACACAATTCCTTTGTTGAGTAGTTCGTTGAGTTCTAGATTTCTTACTTTTAAAAAATACTACTAATTAAAACAAACATACAAAAAAATATGCGTTTAAAAATTCAACATTTATTATTTATAGGATTCTTCATAGTACTTTTTTTCCCAAATCAATCTTTTGCCCAATCTAAAGCGGATGAAAGATTTGAAAAACAATACCAAGAAAGAATTATAAAAGAAAAAATAAACGGGGTTTATATTCCTAAAGATTTAGGGGATGTTTTTAAACAATTAAATAGACTTATTGATAAAAAATCTCAAATTAAACTCAAAAATGCATCTGAAACTGCCGCCGTAAGGAATTTGCACTTCAGTTTTGGACGATGGATGATTAAAAATTGGGGGTTTTATGAAGGATCAAGACTTTCAGCCTATTTGAAAAGCTTAGGAGTTCATAATCCTGATGATATGGCTGATTTCTTAATATTGTGTTATCATAGAAATCTCAATCGAAATCCATTAAATGTTAAAGAACAAGTAACTCAAATCCAAGAGCGACGTAAACGAATCCGAGAGAAGAGAATTCGCAAAGGAAAAGTCATTAAGGAATTCACTAGAAAGGTAGAAAAGAAAAAAGGTTAGTTGAAAAAAACTTTTATTTTTCTTTAAATTATCTACATTTGCACAATATTTGGATAAATCATCTATGAAATTACTATTCGATAGAATGAATTTATTTTATTAATACTAGTTTAAAACCAACCAATTATGAGTAAAAATCTACTTATTGTCGAGTCCCCTGCGAAAGCGAAGACCATTGAAAAATATCTTGGTAAGGACTTTAAGGTGAAGTCTAGTTTTGGACATATTCGAGATCTATCCAAGGAGAAAATGGGCGTAGATATTGAAAATGGATTTGAACCAAAATATATAGTATCTCCTGATAAGACAAAAGTCGTCAAGGATTTAAAAGATTGGGTTAAGAAAGTTGATCATGTATGGCTCGCGACCGATGATGACCGTGAGGGAGAAGCTATTTCTTGGCACTTGTGCAAGGTTTTAGGATTAGATGAAAAGACAACAAAAAGAATTGTATTTCGGGAGATTACTGAAAAGGCAGTAAAAAAAGCAGTTGAAACACCTGGAGTTGTTGATTTAAATTTGGTGGATGCTCAGCAAGCAAGAAGAGTATTAGATCGATTGGTAGGTTTTGAATTGTCTCAGGTTTTATGGAAAAAAGTTAGAGGTAAACTGTCTGCGGGAAGAGTTCAATCCGTCGCCGTAGAACTAGTGGTAGAACGAGAACGAGAAATCTTGAATTTTAAAAGAGAAAAATATTTTAAAACGGATGCTATTTTTATTGTAAGAGATGAAATTGGTAGAAAAGTAGATTTAATCGCTGAATTGCCTACTCGATTTACATCAGATAAAGAAGCACATTCATTTTTAGAAAAATGCCAGTCCGCTGCTTTCTCAATTTCAAATATTGATGTAAAACCAGCTAAAAGAAAGCCTTCCGCTCCTTTTACTACATCTACCCTTCAACAGGAAGCTAGTAGAAGATTGGGATTCGGTGTGAAACGAACAATGTCAACTGCACAACGACTTTATGAGCAAGGTTTTATTTCTTATATGAGAACGGATTCTACCTTTTTAAGTGATACTGCTTTACAAGGAATTGCAGATGAAATTAAAAAGAAATATGGGGATAAATATTTAGAACCTAGAAAATACAAAAATAAGAATTCTAGTGCACAAGAGGCCCATGAGGCCATCCGACCTGCTTACTTTGAAAAAGAAGTAGTCAGTGCGGATAGAGATGAGCAGAGATTATATGAGTTGATTTGGAAAAGAGCAATTGCTTGTCAAATGGCAGATGCTAAATTGGAAAAAACTAAAGTGGATATCGCTATTTCTACTGTTCCTGCTGAAAAATTACTTGCAAAAGGGGAAGTCCTAAAGTTTGATGGATTTCTGAAAGTATATATGGATGCCAAGGATAATGAAGATGAAGCATCAGTAGCATCAGGAATTTTACCTCCATTAAAAGTAGGGCAAGTTTTAGATTTGAAATCGTTGACAAGTTTGGAGCGTTTGTCAAGAAGCAAGGGGCGTTTCTCAGAAGCATCGCTAGTGAAAAAATTGGAAGAGTTGGAAATTGGTCGTCCGTCTACTTATGCACCTACGATCAGTCGAATTATGGAAGTAGGGCGTGGCTATGTGGTGAAGGAGACCAGAGAAGGGAAAGAAACAGATTTCGCTTTGTACACATTGAAAGATGGTGCAATTTCTAAAAAAAATCATGTTGAAAAAATAGGTGGAGCTCAAAATAAATTATTTCCAACGGATATGGGAATGATTGTAAGTGATTTCTTGATCGATCATTTTTCTGATATTATGCAGTATAGTTTTACTGCAGAAATCGAAAGAGAATTTGATGAAATTGCAAAAGGTAATAGAAAATGGTCTGAAATGTTGGACAAATTCTATACTCCGTTTCACAAGGCGGTTGAAGAAACATTGGAAAATGCAGAAAGAGCTTCTGGTGAACGAATTCTTGGAAAAGACCCTGTTTCTGGAAGAACTTTACTGGTGAGAATGTCTAAATTCGGTCCTGTAGTCCAGATTGGTCAACCTGATGAATTGGACGAAGATGAAAAACCAAAATATGCTAGTTTACGGCCTGGTCAATCTTTGGAAACGATAGATTTGGAAACGGCAATCGATTTGTTTCAACTGCCTAAAACAGTGGGACAATATGAAGATAAAGATGTAATTATTGGTATCGGTCGTTTCGGTCCTTATGTGAAATTTGATGGTAAATTTATCTCTTTGATGAAAGGGGAAGACCCGATGGGGGTAGATTTAGATCGTGCAATTGAGTTGATTGAGCAAAAGAGAAAAGCGGACGCTCCAATTGGGGAGCACAAAGGACATCCTTATACTCAAGGTGTTGGACGTTTTGGCCCATTTTTGAAATGGAATGGATTTTTTGTGAATATTCCACGGCGTTTTGATCCAGATACGATCACTGAAGCGGAACGTCATGAATTGATTGATGCAAAAATTGAAAAAGAAGCTAATCGTTATATCCACAGATGGGAAGATGAAAAAATCTCTGTTGAAAACGGTAGATGGGGACCATTTATTAGATTCAAAAAGAAGAGTATCAAAATTCCTAAAATCAATGATAAAAGGGCTACTGCTGAAGATGTAGCTGATATGACGCTTGAACAAGCTAAAGAAATCATAGAAGGAGAAATTCCAGGAGCATTTACTAAAAAGAAGCGAGCTGCTCCTAAGAAAAAAGCGGCGGCTAAGAAAAAACCTGCGGCTAAGAAGAAGTAGATTCATAATAACTCAACTGTTCGACTTTTAAGAATAGGTGAGTCGAATTTGAGTGTAGATTAGATAGATATAAATTGCCAAACAGTTTTAAAATTGTTTGGCAATTTTTTTGAGTTTACCGCATTTAAAATCGTATTAACTATAGTGTTGCATCGTTTATAAAAGTCGTTTATCAAAATTATGCTTACAATTATCAATTATATGGATTATTTATACTTTTGATTGATATATTTGTAATTATTCATTATAATTGTTGTAAACAACGCAAAGTCCATGGAAAAATGGAACAAAATTGCAATAAATCGTAATATACTATAATAGATATAAATTATGGCAAGAGATTTAAAATTATCCTATAAAGGAAAGCAGTATATATTTGGAATTCAAAAAATAGATCGAAAAAAACTGTATGGTTATACAACTGTAGATGTCAAAGACGATCAAGGTTTGAAATGCAGTTTGGCGACCGTTTCGGATGATGGGCGTCATATTCTTGCAAAGGGGTGTGTGGGTTATACCTATATGAATGAAAAGAATGAATATGTGCCTTCTTCAAGTATGAAAATGGTCAACAAAGAAGATGGAAAACCTATCGAAAAAATTATTTCTTCTTTTGATTTAGAAAATATTGAATTGCAGGAAGCGTCACTAGATGATTATCTGAAATTGTATGTGAAATCAGTTTATCAAATGGTTGATATTGATGAAAATGATTCAAAAGACCTTCTTGACTTACTTAAAACCTGTAAAGTTTTGTATTTTAAATTCAATTATCGAACAGATTATGATGAAGATGATGCTTTTTTGATTCATAATGACGATACGATTTTTATGGTTATCGGACAGATCAGTGATTTTAAATTTATTGGGTTGGAAAAAGTGGTGGATGATATGGTGGAATTGGTGGAAGATGAAGACGATGATTTTGATTTTGGAATGCTTTAGGATTATTGAGTTATTGAGTTATTGAGTTATTGAGTGATTGAATGATTGAGTTATTGAATGATTGAATGCTAATTAGATGACAAACTAGATGACAAACTGGATGGGCTAATTAGATGTCAGTTGTAGGATTAGGAATTGCTTGTATGATTTGAAGATAGGAAAAATATCTATTAGAAGCATCAGAGATGCGATATTATGGTAATTTGGCGAAGCCATGAAAGTCTGATGAAATTCATTTCGTCAAAATTGATAGTATGAAGATAGGGTGAAGCTGGAGTATTGAGAATTAGAATAAGAAAAAAAAGTTGTCAAAAACAAAAACAAAAAATGAGTTTAAGAAAAATACATATTGCCAATAGCAAATCACGAAACACCTTGATCAATTATAAGGGACATACACCATTTTCGAATGCGATGAAAGTGGATGAAAATTTTAATATCGTGATTAATAAAAAAATTATCAAGGGAATTGCTGAAAATACTTTTGATGGATTAAAACGTGATTTGGGTGACGATTTGGAAGCTATGGCAGAATTGTTAATTAAAGGAGATCCCGAAATTGACATAGAAGTTACGGGTAAATTTTTGGGCGCAAGTCCAAAAGTATATATCAATGAAAATTTAGATGTTGTCTATCGAGTCAATAAAAAAGAGAAAGTTTATTTGCCAAATGGGGAATTGAAAGATGAAAGAGAATTGCGTCAATTAGAGTCAAATATTAATTCTGAAGATCCTTTGAAATGGTCAGGAAAATATTTTCCTATTGATAAATCTTATAATAAATTTGTATTTGTTCGTACCTACCAATTATTTCATGATTCAGGATTGACTTATGACTTTTTGTTTGATATGGCCAAAGAATTAGAAGAGAAAAAGAGTTTCCTTTTACTCGGAAGTGGTGCAAAAGGGGTAGGCCCGACTATTTTTCAAGAAGGTGGACAGCCTTTTAGAGTCTTTTTAGAAGGCAGAACACAAGGGGAAGAATATATGTTATTGATGCATTTGTCAAATTTAGAATTAAAAGCAATCCAAAATGATAAGTAATGATTTTGTAAAAAAAGCAGTCAATTATAAAAAATATATTGGCTCTAGATATATTGCGATTGAATCAGAATTCATTCAGAAAAAATTGAATCATTTCAAAAAATATCTGGTTTCAAAAAAATATGATGGCCATTTTTATGCGATGGCTTATGAGAATGATGAAGTATATTTTATCAATCGAAATGGGCGGATTGTAGAGCGAATGGATTTACATTTAGAATTGGAGAAACACCTAAAAACAAAAGGAATCAAAAAACTTTTTGTGGCAGGAGAACTATACGTGGATGCAGATGTGCGTACCCGTATGTTCAATGTGACCAGTGCAATCGCTTCTGGTGGTGAAAATCTAAAGTTCGCTGCATTTGATTTGATGGAGCTTGAAGATGAGCATTATCAAGAAAAAACGACTTTTGAAAAATTTGAGAAATTAGAAGAAATATTTCCTAAAGATGGGAATCTTCATATCGTTGAGCATTTTATTACCGAAAGTACGAAAGAGATTCAAGAGTATTTTAAGGAAAAAGTTGAAATTGGAAAAGCCGAAGGAATTGTCGTCAAAACTGAAGGTTTTGCCATCTATAAAGTAAAACCAAAATTCACTTTTGACGCTGTTATTATTGGATTCGCTCAGGGAGATGGAGATCGTTCTGACTTGCTTCGTGATTTTTTGTTGGCTTTTCGAAAAGAAGATGGCAGTTATCAAATATTTGCTCATTTGCATCATGGATTCAATGATGATGAACTAAGAAAACTGTTGATTGAGTACAAAAAGAAAGTGGTTAAGTCGGATTATATCGAAGTAGCGCGAAATCGACTAGGATTTCAAATGGTGAAGCCTGATACGGTAATAGAATTTACCTGTATTGACGTAATAAATCAAGATTCTAAGGGGAATATTCTGAAAATGAACCTTAGTTATGATGAAGCAAAAGGGTATTCTGCCAATTATATGCAACCCACCATTTCTGTTACGATTCCACTTTTTGTGAAATTTCGGGAAGACAAACAACCCAGTATTGAAGATACATCCTTCAATCAAATCCTTGAAGTAGTTTCTTTTGACGATGTAGATGCCATTAATCTAGAAGATTTGCCCAAGACGGAAATTATAAGACGAGAAGTATATCGAAAAGAGAGTAGGGGGTCGATTATGGTAAGGAAATTTTTATTATTAAAGACGAATAAAGAACAATTGAAGGCTTATCCTGCTTATGTTTGGCACATGACGGATTTCAGTTCTGGTAGAAAAGATCCTTTGAAGAAAGACGTAAAGGTTTCGGATAGTGAAACCCAGATTATGGATATTTTTGATGAAGCTATCTTGAAAAATATCAAGAAGGGGTGGGAGTTGGTTTCTTCTTAAATTAGGTCCATACTGTTAATTGAATTTTATTTTTTTGCTCATGCAAAACAATTTTTAATTTTGTGGAGTTTTCATCCAAATCCTAAGTAGGATAAATTCCGTAAATTCTGATTCTGACAAATAGGACTATCATTAAATAGATTTCCAAAGATAAAAATTAAGATAAGATTCCCACCTAGGAAAATTCTTAAAAATATGATCCACTGTTTCTTTAGTCGGTTTCTTTTCTGTATTGAAAATATTCACCAATGCCCTATTTAGACCAGAATCATTGTAAGTGATACAAGATTCATCGCGAATACATTTCATAAGTACATAATTGGCAGTCCAGATTCCGATTCCTTTAATGGAAGTCAATTTATCTATTCTAGCATCTTTATTCGGTAGGTCTTGGAGGATTTCCTTACTTATTTCTTGCTGTACAAATGCTTTGCTTACATTGAAAATATAATCTATTTTTTGTCTTGAAAATTTCAAATCTACAAAAACAGATCGATCCGTTGAAAGTATATCTTCGGGAGATGGAAAAGTATAAAAAGTATGACCATTCACCATCTTTGAATTGCCTAGTGCTTCCACCAAATTCCTTTTAATTCGATAAGCAAAAGTAAGATTAATTTGTTGTCCAATAATTGCCCAAGAAAGCGTTTCAAACAAGTCTGGTATTCCAATTAATCTACTACCATAATACTTCACAGGGAATTCTGAAAGCAAAGGATGAGCATTTAAAAGGTCATAAAAAGGTTGGATATCCCTTTCCAAATCAAACCATTCCAAAACAAATGTTTTTGCATAATTTATATCCGCATCATCAATATGGTCTTTAATAATTTCGATATTCAAAGCATTTTCTATTTTTGAAATACGAATCAACCCTAAATCATCTTTGAATTTAATCAATCTAGAAACCAAATTATCATCCAAATTATATAAACAATCATCAAATCCACGATCTAGAAACGAGATAGCTTCCTTGAAAGAAAAGTTGTTTGGAATTTGAATTTGAATTGTACACATAGTTACTGAAAATTTGTTTCTTTATTAAATTATACGATTTTGGTGATAATAGTTCTGATTGATAAAGTACACATCTATTTAGCCCTTCTCAACTTCTCCACTAGATTGTTGCAAAGACAATCGTCTAACCATCTCAACTATTTAATAGCTCAAAATTCAGCAACCAACTCTTTTTCTGAACCCCACCCGCATACCCAGTTAGACTCCCATTCGATCCAATCACCCGATGACAAGGAATAATAATACTAATTCTATTCGCTCCATTTGCGGTTGCCATTGCCCTAATTGCTTTTGGACGTTTCATCCTTTCAGATTGCTCTTTATATGAAATCGTTTTCCCGTAAGGAATATTTAACAATTCATTCCAAACTTTTTTTCTAAATTCAGTTCCAATTATATCCAAAGGAACAGAAAATTTAGTTCTACTGCCTTGATAATATTCATTCATTTCTTTTTTAACAAGCGTTAAATGTTGATTTTTACCAGGAAGGAGTATTGCGTTAAATTCCTTAGCAATAGACTCTAAATGTTTCTCCAATTTTTTTTGACCAATAAATCCCAAGAAACAAACCCCTTTTTCAGTAGCACAAGCAATCATACTCCCAATAGCAGAACTGAATCTTTGAGTGGGTTTAATGATAGTTATCGTACAATATTTGGAACTTCGGCTAGCAATGCTAAGCAAAAAAACATCGTAAACATAGTGAGATTCAGTTCTCCTATTGGGAGCATGATTGCTTGTGCTACTGAAAAAGGGATTTGTTTCTTGGGATTTATTGGTCAAAAAAAATTGGAGAAACATTTAGAGTCTATTGCTAAGGAATTTAACGCAAT
>CAMZLN010000197.1 GCA_947311465.1 uncultured Saprospiraceae bacterium | reverse complement strand
CTGATCTCCCCCAAGAGCTCACATCGACGGGGAGGTTTGGCACCTCGATGTCGGCTCGTCACATCCTGGGGCTGGAGAAGGTCCCAAGGGTTGGGCTGTTCGCCCATTAAAGTGGCACGCGAGCTGGGTTCAGAACGTCGCAAGACAGTTCGGTCCCTATCTGTTGCGGGCGTAGGAATATTGAGGAGCGCTGACACTAGTACGAGAGGACCGTGTTGGACATACCTCTGGTGTACCAGTTGTGCTGTCAGGTGCATGCTGGGTAGCTAAGTATGGGTAGGATAAGTGCTGAAAGCATCTAAGCACGAAGCCAACTTCGAGATAAATATTCCACTCCTATGGAGAAAGGGTCGTAGAAGATGACTACGTTGATAGGCTACAGATGGAAGTGCAGTGATGTATGGAGTCGAGTAGTACTAATAGCCCGAAAGCTTCCAAGAAAAAAACTTAAATGAATTAAATTATATAGATTTATCGATCTTCCCATGTTGTCAATAATTTTTTAAAGAAATTAGAATATGTTTTCTGAAAGGGAAATATAGCTGAAGAGAAAAATGGTGGTTATAGCGAAGGGGATCCACCTCTTACCATTCCGAACAGAGAAGTTAAGCCCTTCAGCGCCGATGGTACTGCCTTTAGGTGGGAGAGTAGGTCGCTGCCAGTTTTTTTTTATTAAATTGCCTTGTCATTTTTGACAGGGCTTTTTTTTTGCCTAGTTTGTTTATAGCTAAATCTATGAAATACGGATCATTTTAATTTCATATTGTCCCACATTTGACCAACTATTCATTCTTTACTCCTACCTTTTTTCGTACTTTTGTCCAAAATTTAAACTATGGGCAAGAAGGGGCTTTATTTTCTTAATGAAATTATCTGGATATTGGTTTTTGCAATTATTGCAGCGATTATTATATTTCCAGTTTATAAACAAACACCAAATTTCCCATATATTATTCCGAATTTCATCTTTGTATTAATTACATTATTTCTGACGAGATATATTGTTTTTTTAAAGAAAACTATCATTGCTAAAAAGAGATTACTACTAAAGGTTTTATTTTTCTTATCAATTCCAATAGTTTTATTATTAGCAGATCAATATTTTACCATTCTTGAATATTTTAAAGAATTTGGATATGAATTTATTCCAGATAGTTTTTCATATTTAGATTCAAGAACTCTTGGCAATTATGTGAAAACTGAAATTAGCTTTTTTGGAATAGCTAGTATTATTACTGCAGCAATTTTTCCTTTAAGAATATTATTTTATCTTTGGAAAAGTTCAAACACACAAAATAAACTGAGATAAAAAGATGGAGAAGACAGCTACAGATGATTATTTGAAGGGATTAAATGATGTGCAGTATAAGGCGGTAACCCAAGTAAAAGGGCCCGTGTTAGTAGTTGCAGGTCCTGGTTCTGGGAAAACTCGAGTTTTGACTTATCGTATTGCCCATATTATTAAAACGGGGGTCGCTCCTTACAATATTCTTACTTTAACCTTTACCAATAAGGCAGCTAAGGAGATGAAGGAAAGAATTTCAAAGGTAGTCGGAAAAGTAGCTGGACAAGTTTGGGCAGGTACATTTCACTCTATTTTCTCAAGAATCCTAAGAAATGAAGCCGATAAAATTGGGTATTCTAATAATTTTACAATTTATGATACAGATGATTCTAAAAGTTTGGTAAATGCAATTATCAAAGAAATGAATCTTGATAAGGATATTTATAAAACCAACGCTATTCGAAATAGGATCTCAGCTTGTAAAAGCAATTTAGTGTCTCCAACTGCTTACAAAAACATACCATCAAATTTGGCAGATGATAAACGTAGTCGAATACCCTATTTTCATGTGATTTATGAGCGTTATGTTCTACGATGTAAGCGATCCGACGCAATGGATTTTGATGATTTGTTATTTCAAATGTATGTTCTTTTACACCGACATGAAGATATTAAAAAAAAATATCAAGAACGTTTTAAATATGTATTGGTGGATGAGTTTCAAGATACCAACTTCCTTCAATATGAAATTATTAAAAAATTGGTCGTCTATCCAAATAGTGAAAACAATATCTGTGCCGTAGGGGATGATGCGCAAAGTATCTATGGATTTCGTGGGGCGACAATTGAGAATATATTAAATTTTGAAAAAGATTTTAAAGGAATTCAAGTTTTTAAACTGGAACAAAATTATCGATCAACAGAGCATATTGTCCAAGCTGCAAATGAAGTGATTAGTGTCAATAAAAATCAAATTAAAAAAAGTATTTGGGCAAGTAAAGGGGATGGTGAAAAAATTAGATTGATAAAAACCTTAACCGATAATGAAGAGGGCAAAAGAGTAATTGATTCCATTTTGGAACAAAAGAATCGAAATCACCTTGCCAATAGTGATATTGCTATTCTTTATCGAACCAATTCTCAATCAAGGGTTTTTGAAGATTATTTGAGAAGATATAACGTTCCTTACAAAGTTTTTGGAGGATTATCTTTTTACCAAAGAAAAGAAGTCAAAGATATTTTAGCTTATTTTAGAATAACCATCAATCATAATGATGATGAAGCACTAAAAAGAACGATAAATCTGCCAAAAAGAGCGATAGGAAAAACTACTGTCGATAAAGTAATTGCTGTTGCAAACAAGAATAATGAACCGCTTTGGAATTGTTTATTAAAAGCACAAATTCCTAAAAGAGCCTACAATAATATTTCTAGTTACCAAGAATTAATAAAAATGTTTGGTAAAAGATTAGAAAAATTAAATGCGTATGAGCTTGCCAACGTGATTATTAAAGAATCCGGTTTGTACAAAATGTTTAAGGGAGATACTACCGTAGAAGGAGTTACTCGACAAGAAAATGTGAATGCTCTTTTGGATGGAATTAGTGAATTTGTAGCAGATAACGAAGGCGGATTAGAAGGTTCTACTGGATTGGCAGCATTTATGGCAAGTGTAGCTTTACATACTTCAGCCGACGAAAAAATTGATGATAATAACTATGTAACTCTAATGTCAGTTCATTCAGCCAAAGGATTGGAATTTAAATCAGTGTTTGTGGTTGGAATGGAAGAGAATCTTTTTCCATCATTTATGTCTACTGATACACCCGAGGGAATTGATGAAGAACGTAGATTATTCTATGTGGCTATCACAAGAGCAGAGCAATTTTTGACCTTGACTTATTCCAATGGGAGATACAAATTCGGTTCAATGAGATATAATTCTCCAAGTCGATTTTTGACAGAAATTGGAGAAAAACACTACGATACTTTAATTGTTCCGAAAAAACAAGCTAGTTTTAGTAAATCGGGGGCTCAGACTTCAGGGGTATCTGGTAATTTCAAAAAATCTGTTAAGGCAAGTAATTTTAAAGTAGATTCAGCTACTTTTGTTGCAAGTCCAATAACCGCTATCCAGGTGGGCAAAGAAGTACTTCATTTAAGTTTCGGAAAGGGAGTTGTGAAAAATATTGATGGTGGGGCAAGTAATAAGATTGCAACTATTTTCTTTGAAGGATTAGACGTTCCAAATAAGAGAATCATGTTGAAGTTTGCTAAGTTGCAGGTGGTTAATTAATTAGGAATTGAGAATTAGGAATTGGTGCACTTTGACAATATACAATAGTTATTTTGTGAAGATTCTAAAATCTATTCAATCAATACTTTTCATCGAGTAAAACTCAATCTTCGTAGATATTATACTCGATCAAAACATTTTTTGCTGTATTTTTATCTTAATACAAAATAGTCTTATGTTATTTTGAGTTATAGATATTATTCTTTTTATTTCACCATTTTAGTTTTATGAAACGAGCCCTACTCTTTTTACTGTTTACTGTAGTATTAATAAATCAGACCTTTGCGGCTCAAGTAAAAGGAACTGTAAAGGACGCTCAAGGCGAGGCCTTATCTTTTGCGAGTATCTATGTCAAATCGTCTACGCTCGGAGTCGCTACAGATTTAAAAGGGAGATATGTTTTTGAATTGGAAGCAGGAAAACATATTTTAGTGTTTAGTTATTTAGGTTATGAATCTGAAGAAATAGAAATCCAATTAAAAAAGGGAGAAATACTTAATCTTGATGTAATTTTAAATGAAAATGCAACGGAATTGGGCATTGTCGAAGTTGTCGGTAATACCAAAGGCTTGGCGAAAGAAATCATGACAAAAGTAAGAAATAACAGGAAATTATATCTAAAGCAAATCAAGACTTATCAATGTGAAACTTATACAAAAACAACCTTGGATAGAAAACTAATAAAACCTTCAAAAAAAGATACACTTTTGGTTGTTGAAGATGAAAAAATGAGTAAAAGGAAAAAACGTAAACTTGAAGAAGAAAACAAAAAGATCAAAGAGAATAGAGAAGCTTTTTTTAATAAAGACAATCTAGAGTTTTCAGAAGTGGTTTCAGAAACGTATTTTAAATCTCCAAATACTTTTAAAGAAAAAATAATTGGTAATCAGGACTTTTCAGAAAAATATAGACCCAATGTATCTGTCAGTATCTATTCGGAATATGGTGAAATTGCACCAGTTCAATGGAAAACAGAAAACCCAAATTTGATTTATAATGTAACCGATCCAGATTTTAATTTATATAAAAACAGCATAGATTTTCCTAGGGTTATTGCCAAACCCATTTTATCTCCTTTGGCTTTCAATGCTCCTTTGAGTTATACTTACAATTTTGAAGGCTCATTTATAGAAGATGGGCACAAAATTTATAAAATAAAAGTGATTCCTAGATTTAAAGGAGATGCACTTTTTAATGGCTACTTATTTATTCAAGATAGTACATTTTCAATTAAATCAATTGATTTGGAAATCAATCGAGCAGCGATGTTTGCTTGTAAAGATTTTAAAATTCTTCAAAATTATGAATTGATAGATGGAAAATATTCTGTTCCTGTACGAAGAGAAATTGTCTATACCATCAAGGAAGGGAAAAATAATTTCATTGGAAATGTAAGTGTACGCCATAAAAACTATAAAATTAATCCAGAAATTCCGAAAAAGTTTTTTAATTCTGAAGTACGAACTTATGCGGATGATGCTTTTGATAAAGATTCGTTGTTTTGGAGCGAAATCAGACCAATTACTTTAAAAAAAGAAGAAGCCGAATTTATCGTCAAAGCTGATAGTGTCCAACATTATTATGAAAGTGCCGAGTACAAAGAAAAGCAAGATTCTATTTACAACGATATTAGTGTTTGGGATGTTCTTTTAAATGGATTTGGTCATCGTGACTATAAAAAAAGATATGATTTTTGGATACTTCCTTTCATTGAGCAAATGAATTTTTTGGGTGTCGGAGGATATAGACATAAACTTGGAGGACTTGCGAGTTATGAATTTATGAATAACAATCGTGTTCATTTTGATGGTTTTGTTGATTACGGATACGTCAATAAGGATGTAAAAGGTAAATTAGGTGTAGGTTATACGTTTTTTCCTAAAAAATTTATGCGAACTTTTGTTCGTGTGGGAGATTTTTATGACCAAATCAATAATTACGAAGCTATTGAAGCCGTTTTTAGTCGAGCAAATTACGTAAGAACAAAAACCTTTTCAATCGAACAAAAACTTGAAATAGTAAATGGATTATTTGCAGAAGCTATTTTTAAATTTTCAGATCAATTGCCGATAAGTGGGCTTGATTTATCCAAGGATTTATTTTCTACTTTGGGTGATGCATTTGATTTTGATAGATATAAAAAAGCTGAATTAGCTATTCGATTACAATATCGTCCTTTTCAAAAATACTATTATTCTCACAATAAAAAAGTGATTTTAGGTACCAATTGGCCTGAATTATTTCTAGAGTATCGAAAGGGATTAAATGGAGTTTTGGGTAGTGAAGTTAACTATGATTATTTAGAATTGGGTATTAAGGATTATCGAAGAATCGGACGATGGGGATATAGTAATTGGGCTGCAAAAGGTGGAAGTTTTTTGAATACTAAAAATTTACGATTCTTTGAGTTGAAATTTTTTAGGGCTTCTGATAAATATTTCTTTTCCAATCCAGTAGCTTCTTTTCAATTACTTTCTTTTGGAAAAAAGGGTCTGTCAGATTCTGAAAATGAAGCAAGAACATTAAGTACCAGAAATGCCTATCTTTACGGAAATTATATCCATCATTTCGAAGGAACTATTATGAATAAAATCCCTTTGGTGAGATACTTAAAATTGGAATTGGCTGGTGGGGCTGGCTTTTTGTTGATTCAAGACAATAATTTTGCTCATGTCGAATTGTTCGCTGGGGTAGAACGAAAATTTCGTATTTTTAGACAGATGGTTCGTTTCGGAATTTATGGCGTGACTTCTGACAACACCCTTTCTAAGGTCGATGCTACTTGGAAGTTTGGAATTAGTATTTACAATGATTATAGTCGTCGATGGGATTATTAGAATGATTCCGCCTTTTTTTGTAATTTTGATTTCCATCAAAAAAATGATTTATGAATAGGCTTATTGTTGTATTTTTCCTTTTATTTCTTTCTTTTTCTGTTAAAGCTACTGATTTTGAAAAATTGTTACGAAAAAAAATTCCTAACATAATTAGTATCACAAAACTAGAATCAAAAGACCATTTTGCAGAAGAATATGAAATCTTATTGAAGCAAAATATCGATCATACAAATCCTAAGGCTGGGAGTTTTCAGCAAAGAGTTTTTCTTTCTCATTTCGATCGAAAAAAACCAATGCTTATCGTTACCGAAGGTTACAACGCAAGGCAACGCACCTATGAATTGGCAAGAATTCTACGTTCCAACCAGCTGATTGTAGAATATCGTTATTTTGGAAAATCGAAGCCACAAAAAATGGATTGGAAATATCTAAAGAACGACCAAGCGATGGAAGATTTACACTCCATTAGAAAATTGTTTGGAAAAATATATAAACGAAAGTGGGTGAGTACAGGTATCAGCAAGGGAGGAACTACCTGCCTGATGTACAAAGCGAAATACCCGAAAGATGTGAAAGTTGCCATTCCATACGTTGCTCCTTTGGCAATCGCACAAGAAGATCAACGCACCAATAAACATATTAAAGCTATGGGTGGAAAGGAATGTCAAGCTAAATTGACGAAATTTCAACGAACAGCCCTAGAAAAAAGAGATAAAATCATTCCGCTTTTAAAAGATTTTGCATCTTTAAATGGTATGCAATTTACTTACGTTTCCTATGAAAAAGCACTAGATTATGCAGTAAGTGAATTTACATTTTCATTTTGGCAATGGGGTTATACTTGTGATAAAATTCCTGAAAACCCTAGTGCTAAAGAGATTTTTAGCTTTATAAACCAGGTGGTAAGTTTTGATTTTTATAGCGATGCTACTTGTCAATTGTATTTACCTGCTTTTTATCAATTTGTCACAGAAAATGGTTATTATGGTTTTACGACAGATCATATTCAAGACTTATTGGTAGCTGAACCGCACCCAACTAACTTGACGTTCGCTCCCCAAAATATTGATTTATCTTTTACTCCCTACTGCCAAAATGTAATCAATTTTTTGGATAAAAAAGGAAAGAAAATCCTTTACATTTATGGAGAAGTTGATCCTTGGACGGCATGTGGATATAGACCAAAAGCAGGAATGAAAGCTCTAAGAATGACGAAAAAGGGGGGCTCGCATACCACACGTATTGCTAGTTTTGATGATGAAGAACGGATGTTAATTTATGATACATTGCACAAATGGCTGAGAATGAAAATCAATAGGTTGTGAAATGGTTGTGAATTGTGGGTTGCAAAAATAAAGTTGAAAACTTTTCTTAAAATTACAAAATGAAAAGGAAACAAAAAATAGTAGATGATTGGATTAAAAAGTACGGAGTGCGATATTTTGACGAAATGACAAATATGGCGATATTGACTGAAGAAGTAGGAGAAGTAGCCCGATTAATGTCTCGAATTTATGGAGAACAATCATTTAAGACCAAAGATCAAGAATTGTCTAGCAAAACCGATCTCAAAGATGAAATAGCTGATGTGTTATTTGTATTGATTTGTATTGCTAATCAAACGGGAATAGATTTGGAAGACGCTTTTCAACGAAATATGGAAAAAAAGACGAAACGGGATAAGAATCGGCACAAAGAAAATGATAAGTTATCTTAAGAAAGCCTTGCCAAAAACTCTCTTATAAATCTCGATGTACGATTAGGAGCTTCAAACATCCCCACATGTCCAACATCTTCCAAATTTCGAATATCTGCAATATTAGGTAAAGCTGTTTGCTCTAAAGCTAATTCCATTGGAATTATCTCATCTTTCATACCATTTATAAAAAGTACGGGACATTCTATATTTTCTAAAGTTTTTGAATGATCAATTCGATTTCTCATCGCATTTAAACTAGCCATAAGCGACTCTTTTGAATATTGAGAAGCTCTAAATGTCATTTTTTGAACTGTAAATCGATTAGAATTAAAAAAACCTGAAAACAAACTAGGTAAAAATTGGTGGACAAATATTGCAACGCCATTTTTTTCAATAAAATTAGAAACTTGCGTACGTTTTGACTTTTTATTTGTAGAATCCTTATAAGGATGGGAATGAAACATGACGATTCCTTTTAGGTCTATATCTTTTGAAAATCGACTTACAAAATCCATGGTAACATATCCACCCATCGAATGACCAATCAAAACACAAGATGAAACTTTACATTTATCTAAGACAGCCTTTACCGTATCCGCCATTTTTGAAATGGTTAACGCTGGAATTAGATCGGTTTTTCCAAAACCAGGTAAATCTAAAGCAATGACTTGATAATCAGAAAACTTTTTAGCAAAATCATCCCACATACGTCCATCTTCACAAAATCCATGAATAAAAACTAAAGGAAAACCTTTACCAATAACCTTGTATGCAATATTTTGATTTCCTTTTTTAATGAATTTTAACATATTAAATTAGTCAAGTTAATTCAAAGTTGATATACTCAATTGGTTTTAGAATTGGAAACGGAATGAAGGAAGTGCAAGATAAAATATTAATTGGTTTGAACCAAATAATCGGTTGAAAATCTGCTTTTATTTCATAAAAGCTTATGTTTTGTTCTGATGAAAGAGAGTAAATTGTTTCTTTTTTCATGGATTTCCATAATTAATAGATTTTCATTTATATTGAAGTACTGAATTAAAAATCGAAAATTTTATAAAGCAGATCATTTTTCTCTCATTTATTACCTATTTTTCTCTCAACCCATTTATATTTACAGAAAAAAGAACATCTTGAGCGAAAACAAACAAAATCTTTCTCCAAATCAAAAGGCATTTCTTCGATTAAAAAGGAATAAACCTGCAATATTTGGATTTTTCATTATTCTGTTTTCTATTTTTATTGCAATTTTCGGATATTGGTTGGCTCCTGACAATACACCCAATGCGAATAATCAAATGATTGAAATTCCATTAAAGAATCCAGGGTTTTCGACTCTAGTCTTAGAATATAGAAAAAATACAAGTATTCCAGAACAAAGTATATTTTATACCCTATTATTTGGAAAACCTAGTCTCTACAAAACCATTCCAATATCAGAATATAATTTTTTAGGAGACTCTATTTTTATAAAAAAGTATAATGAAGATGAATTTTCGTTACCTGAGTGGAAAAGTTATCATGTTGCAGATGTTGGTTATCCGTTGTCTGTTCAGAATAAGAATATTGTGAGAAATGGAGACGAGATATCATTTAATGACAATGATAATCAAGGACATCAAATGACGATTCAGGCTTTATATAAGACGATAGAAACCAATCAGATTTACACGAAGAAATTTCGATTGGGCACCGATCAATTTGGTCGAGATATGCTCAGTCGGTTGATTTTGGGCGTTAGAATATCGTTATTGGTAGGTTTGATAGCCGTTTTTATTTCATTGACAATAGGTCTGACTCTTGGGGCATTAGCTGGATATTTTGGTGGAAGAATTGATAATATCATTCTGTTTTTAATCAATACAGCTTGGTCGATTCCGACCTTATTACTTGTTTTTGCAATTGTATTAGCCCTTGGAAAAAGTATTGTAAATATCTTTTTTGCTGTAGGATTGACGATGTGGGTAGATGTAGCACGTGTGGTACGTGGACAAGTTATGTCCTTGAAAACCATTCAATTTGTAGAAGCCGCCAAAACAATGGGTTTTTCTACTCGAAAAATTATTGCAAGACATATTTTACCTAATATTTTGGGACCTGTGATGGTCATTACCGCTGCCAATTTTGCTACAGCAATTTTATTGGAAGCAGGGTTGAGTTATCTTGGATTTGGAATACAACCTCCTACACCGTCTTGGGGTACAATGTTGAACGAAAATTATGGATATGCAATAGGTGGCAAGCCTTTATTGGCATTGATTCCCGCATTGGCTATTTTGATTATGGTTTTGTCTTTTAATTTATTGGGAAATGGGTTTCGAGATGCTTTGGATGTGAAGGAATAGGACTTTTATGATTCTTTTCGTCAAAACAAGAATTGTCAAAAAATCATTTTTTTTTATGTATGTTTGTAATAATAATGAAAATCGCGTAAACAAACCATAAAACAAAGTCAAAATGAACAAAAAATTAACTAGGCCAAGACTTTTAACTTTTTTATTATTATTAACTTTATTTTCAATATCTAAGATTCAGGCTCAGAAAAATGATTTAAATGCAGTAACTGGATGGCAATCTCCTCCCGATGATATTAAAAAAATATTGTATGCTCCAAAACTGCCTTGGGTATGGACATCTCCAAATGGTGAATATTTATTCCTAGCAGATCCGATGCTTTATCCTTCACTTTCTGAGTTGGCTGCTCCTATGCATAAGCTTGCTGGAATGAGAATTAATCCGAAAAATAATGCATATCACGGGAGACATGGAGGCACTTCTCCACGATTGGTTTCTATTAAAAATAAAAAAACGATCAAACTTAATTTACCTGTAGGTGCTGAAGTACATAGTGTAAAATGGACTGCTGATGGATTACAATTTGCTTTGACGGTAGGATTTTCAAATCATTTTGAATTATGGACAGGAAATATCAATGGGAATGTCAAGAAAATTCAAGAAATTAATATAAACCCTTTATTTGGAAATTCAGTAACTTGGATGCCTGATCAAAAGAGATTGTTGGTGCGTAGAATACCAAATAACCGTGGTGAAATTCCTACACCACCAGTTATCCCTATTGGTCCTGAAATAATGGAAGGAGAAGGAGCATCTGCAAGGTCAACTTATGAAGCAAGAAATTTACTTTCATCGGCATACGATGATAATTTATTTGAATATTTTTCAACTTCTGAACTTGTGATAGTAGATGTTAAGAATGAACATATAAAAACAATAGGAAAACCAGATTTTTATAACGGTGCATCATTTTCGCCTGATGGTAAATATATTTTAACACAACGATTAGTGGGCCCATGGTCTCATGAAGTAGCTTGGTGGAGATTTGCTCGTGAAATTGAAGTAAGGGATGAAAATGGAATCTTAATTTCGGAGATTGCTTCACTACCTACTTTTGATGCTGTTCCAGTACATGGTGTTATTTTGGGTCCACGTAATGTAGCGTGGAGACCTACAACTCCAAGTAAACTTTTTTGGGTGGAAGCCCTTGATGGAGGTAATCCGAAAGCAGAAGTTGCTCACCGTGATAAACTGATGAGTTTAGAAGCGCCTTTTACTGCCGAACCAAAAGAAATATTCAAAGCTAAACATCGTATTCTTCCTTGGATGAATTTCTGGGGAGCAGATGGAACATTGATGCTCACAGAAAGAGAAAGAATTCGTCGTTGGAAATATACATGGTTAATTGATTCTGATAAAGGAACATCAAGGCTTTGGTTTGATATAAATCAAGGTGATAGATATAATGATCCTGGTTATCCAGTATTTCGAAGATTACCAAACGGAAGGAGTGTCTTTCACCAAAAAGGAAACTCAGTATATTTCAGAGGATCTGGCGCAACAGAAGATGGAGATAGACCTTTCTTGGATTTGCGAAATCTTGAAAATGATAATGTAAAACGTTTATTTAGATGTGACCCTAATAAATATGAATATTTTGTTGCTTTTGCAGGCGGTGAAGATAAATTTGTTTTACGTTCAGAATCGGCAGTTGATGTACCAAATTATTATTTAGCTACCTTTGAAAAGGATATAAAATCAGATAAAGGAGAAGCAAGTATGAATGTAAAACGTACGAGTATTACAAATTTTGAAGATCCTGCCCCAATATTAAGGAAAATCAAAAAACGAATTGTTCATTATCAAAGAGCTGATAGTATTCCATTAAGTTTCAAGTTGCATCTTCCACCTGGTTATAAAGAGGGCACTCCTTTACCTACAGTGGTTTATGCATATCCGCAGGAATATTCAGGTGCAAAAACGGCTGGACAAGTCACTGGATCAACGCGAAGATTTACTCGTTTATATGGTCCATCTCATCTATATTTTTTACTGAGAGGGTATGCTGTACTGGATAGAACATCTATGCCTATGATAGGGGATCCAGAAACTACTTACAATACTTTTGTTCCTCAGTTGGTTGCTGATGCTGAAGCGGCGGTAAAAAAGGCAGTTGAAATGGGGATTGCAGATCCAGATAAAATTGGTATTATTGGTCATAGTCATGGTGGATTGATGGTTGCTAATCTACTTGCTCATACGGATCTTTTTAGTGCGGGTATTGCACGTAGTGGGTCATACAATAAAACAAATCAGCCATTTGGTTTTCAATCGGAGCGTCGTTCATTATTTGATGCGAAAGATGTCTATATTCAAGTTTCTCCTACATTTTATGCAGATAAAGTGAATGAACCTATTTTGATTATCCACGGTAACGATGATTCAAATCCTGGAACTTTAACTTTTCAATCTAAGGTTTTTTATGAAGCAGTCAGAGGCTCGGGTGGAAATGCAAGATTGGTTTTGCTTCCTTTTGAAGATCATGGCTATAGGGCTAAGGAGAGTATTGAACATGTGCTTTGGGAACAGTTGAGGTGGTTTGATAAGTATGTTAAGAAGGAGAAATAGGGCAGATTATTTTTAGGTTTTTATAATCATACACGATTGGATATTTTGTCAGGTATGTTGTAGAGTCCTATATATGGATGTTGTATTGACTACGCTGCGCTCCAATTACATCACGGGTGCATGAATCCTTATCGTGTGGAGCCTTTCATCGCTGCACAGAAAAACTTTACAACTCGGTATATCGCCGAACTCGTTAGTGAGAATTAAAAGAAACTGAAAAATGACACATAAAATGAAATTAGATTCTTTCACCTACCTCAAAGAAATCAAAACCGGTCGCTCATAAAGCAAACTCCGAAACTCAAGACTATCCCCATGAAAGACATTTAAATCAACATCTCCAATAATTCCTTTTACTACACCTTTATTCCCATATTGCCAAAAAGTCCAATTATTGTCATCAATTAGTTTTGGTTGTTCATGGTTGTATCTTGCAATCCATAACGGATAATCATTAAAATAATCGGAAAAATACTTATTGTAGAATTTATTGTTTGTGTAAATGATAGGCGTAACATGATAATGATTTTCAATTAATGTCAACCATTCTTGAACTTTTGCCATCAATTGAATCCTAGTCAAATCTCCATCAACTTCAACATCTAAAACAGGTGGTAAATCGCCTTCTGCTAGCTCAACTTGATTGATGAAATTTTCAAACTGCAATTTTGGGTCAATATTAGGTCTAAAGAAATGATATGCACCACGAATAATATTATTGTCATAAATTTTTGTCCAATTTTGACAAAATAAACTATCCATGTGGTCACCACCTTCTGTAGCTTTAATAAAAGCGAAATCTACACCTTGTTGTGCAACTTCGTTCCAGTCAATTATTACTTGATGATGTGAGACGTCAATACCGTGTACTTCATATTGATCCATCTTCGCTGTGGGTGACTCACAACCGAAAACAAGGGATATTATAATAATGAAAAATAAATTCCTACTCAACATTTCTATCAGACACAATTAAATTAAGCATAAAAATAGGCTTTTTTTTAGAGAGATACAATTTTGATTCTTGTTTTTATCTGATGGGAGACAGTTTTTAAGTAGTTGGACATATATTTTTATGTGTATATTTTTTAAATAGATTTTGTTCAAATCAATATTTTTTTATCAAAATACTTGGATTTTAACACAGTATCTTAAGTTGCGAACAAATTAAAAATTGGTCTCTATATTTTTTTAAATGCTCTAAATATCTTTTCTCCAATTCTAAAAAATATATCTTTGTGAAAATATGAATTTATGGCAAGTCAAAGACAATTATTTTTACAACATGTAGCGCAGACCAGTGAATTTCCAATTCTATTGGAAATTGAAAAGGCTGAAGGAATTTATTTGTACGATAAAAATGGAAAATCTTATATTGATATTATTTCTGGAATTGGAGTAAGTTCTCTTGGACATCGTCACCCAAAAGTAGTGGATGCAGTCAAACAGCAAATGGATAAATATCTTCATACAATGGTGTATGGGGAATTTGTGATGTCTCCTCAAGTACAGTTGGCGACCTTAATTTCGGATCATACACCCGATGGATTGGATAGTGTCTATTTTGTTAATTCTGGAAGTGAAGCTGTTGAAGGTGCTATGAAATTGGCAAAAAAAGTTACTGGTCGAACAGAGATTATTGCTGCAAAAAATGCTTATCATGGAAGTACTCATGCTGCTTCTGCCTTGATGAGTGATACTTTTTTTACTAAGGCATATTTTCCATTAGTACCTGGAATTAGATTTATTGAATACAATAATCAATTAGATTTAAAAAATATTACTTCAAAAACTGCTTGTGTTATTATTGAAACGATACAAGGGGAAGCTGGGGTTCAGGTTCCTAAAAATGACTATTTTAAAAAGTTAAGGGCTAGATGTACAGAAGTGGGAGCTTTGCTCATATTGGATGAAATTCAGTGTGGTTATGGACGTACCGGTAGTTTATTTGCTTTTGAACAGTTTGGAATTGTCCCTGATGTATTGTTAATTGCAAAAGCCATGGGAGGGGGAATGCCTATCGGTGCTTTTATTGCTTCAAAAGAAATGATGGATAGCTTGGCGGTTGATCCTGTTTTAGGGCATATTACTACCTTTGGGGGGCATCCTGTCATGTGTGCTGCGGGTGTAGCAACACTTGAAGTATTGCTAGAGTCAAATTGGATTGCTGACGTCAAAAAGAAGGAACAATTATTCAAAGATATTTTGGTTCATCCTGCTATCAAGGAAATTCGTAGTGCTGGATTGATGATGGCGGTGGAATTAAAAGATTTTGATTTCGTTCAAAAAGTGATTCAAAAATGTGTTGAAAATGGATTGATGATTGATTGGTTCTTGTTCAATGATCAGAGCATTCGAATTGCTCCGCCTTTGGTGATAACGGAGGATGAAGTGGTGAAATCTGCGAAAATTATTTTAGATGCTATTGATGGGGCTTGGGTTTCTATGGGTTTTTGAAATCTTCAAATTTACAAAAAAAAAATGGATGGCAATTTGCCACCCATTTTTAAAGTAATTATTTTTCAAATATTATAATTTAAATTTCTTTACGTAATCTAGCAACAGGAATTCCCAATTGTTCACGATACTTAGCTACAGTACGACGAGCAATTACGTATCCTTTATCAGTCAACATATTCTTCAATTTCTCATCAGAAAGTGGCTTTTTCTTACTTTCTTCATCAATGATTTCAGCTAGAATCTTTTTCACTTCAAAAGTAGAAACTTCTTCTCCATCTTCTCTTTTTATAGCTTCTGAAAAGAAATCTTTTAAGCGTTTAGTTCCAAATTCTGTTTGAACAAATTTACTATTTGCAACACGAGAAATTGTAGAAATGTCCAATCCAGTGATGTCAGCGATATCTTTCAATATCATCGGCTTCAATTTTTGGTCATCTCCTGTCTCAAAATATTCATATTGATAATTCATGATCGAATACATTGCCTTAAACATCGTTTGCTGACGTTGTTTGATCGCATCAATAAACCATTTTGCAGAATCAATCTTTTGTTTTACAAAAAGTACAGCCTCTTTTTCTTTTTTATTGAATCGACTTCCTTTTTTGTTATCAGAGAAATTCTTTAAAATCCCTTTGTATTGATCGTTGATTCTTAAATCAGGCGCATTCTTTGAATTTAAAATCAATTCTAATTCACCATCATCTCTATTGGTAATAATAAAATCAGGAATAATATATTGTGATTCAGCACCTCCGCTTCCTCTATAACCACTCGCTGGTTTCGGATTTAATTTTTGAATTTCATTATTACAATCTTTCAATTGCTCTTCAGTGATTCCCAATAATCTTTGAAGCTTAGAATAATGCTTTTTTGAAAATTCATTGAAATAATCTTCTAAAATTCTAATGGATAACGAAATAGGATGATTTTGATCAGAAATATCTAACCGCTCCTTTTTCAAAAGTAATTGAATCAAAAGACATTCTTTTAAATTTTTAGCACCTACTCCTGGTGGATCAAAACGTTGAATCCTTTTTATTTGAGTTATTATTTCCTTTTCAGTAGCAATAATGCCTCTTATAAATTGTAAATCATCTATTATTGATATAGGATCTCTTCGCAAATATCCATCTTTATCTATACTACCAATAATCTGTAGTGCGATAAAAAATTCACGTTCATCTTCAAAATTTAACATTCCTAGCTGTTCTTCTAAATGCTCATAGAAAGAATTTTCTACCGCATAAGGAATATTCGTATTTTCTTCTTGTTGAAAATTGTTGTTGCTCTGTAATTTATAACTTGTAGGATCATCTTCAATATAATCAACTAGATAATCGTCTAATTCAAATTCTTCAGCGGGTTCTTCACCTCTTTCTTCTGCGTAATCAGTTTCTTCGGACAAGGATGATTCCCCTCCTTCATTTTCATTTTCTAGCTCTTCTCCTTCATCTAATGCAGGATTGGCTTCCAATTCTTCTTGGATTCTTTGATCTAAAGTCGCAGTTGGAATTTGGATCAATTTCATCAATTGAATCTGTTGCGGACTCAATCTCTGATTCTGTTTGAGAGTAGTAGTTTGTCTTATCATGGGCAATAATTAGTTTGTTGAAAAATATACATGGTACTAATAATTGTAAGTTTGTTTGATTCGTTATTTAAATAATTTGAGCTTGTTTATAAATTGATGATTTGTTGTGAAACTAAATAATAATTCAAATCAATATTTTAACAATCTCATTTTGATATGTTTCTTTTTTTTTATAATTTAAATACACCAAACGGCTTATTTTGTTTGATACCTTAAATTACGTTTTATTTTATATATTATATTTTCAAATGACATTGGTTTTTGTGACATACCAATGAATAAATAGTGATGTATCTTTGTAAAAATAATAAATTTTGCAATCAATAGCAAAATTTATGCCATATTTTATATTTCATTTGGTGAACGTACTAAAAATGTGGCTCTAGGTGTGTTTTTTGTAAAATCCTATTGGTTATACATCGAAAGTTGGGGTTTGTTTCAATGGTATTGGTAAAAAACAAATATATAATTTACCCAAAATCTAGTAGTTTTCCGATAAAATGATTTTTTATACCTTCAACTAATTTGAAGCGACCAGAGGAAAAAAAAGTGCTCAAAAAGTTGACTCTTTTGATAATTAATTTTGTCGGAAAGTATCGAAAAAAATCATTTTTTTACAAAAAACCACAGAAGATTGAATAGAAAAATTTATTCAATTAGAGAAATCGAATTGATTGTTTGTTTTTGAGATAATAATAAAAAATATGTCAAATGAATATTTGATTGAAAATATGTGACGAATTACAACTTGGATTCAATTTCTAAAATAATACTGTTTTCTCGTGCAAATATTTGATTGGCTACCTTTTTGATATCACTAGATGTAATTTTTTGATAAAGCTCGGTCTCATCATTGATAAGTTCGGGTTTCCCCAATGCTGCGAAATAGGCCAAATTCATCGCTTTGTTTAATATACTGGTCTCTGAAAAAATAAACGTGCTCTCAATACTGTTTTTTATTTTTTGTAATTCTCTATCTGAAATTAATTCACTTTTTATAGTATTAATTTCTTCCCAAATTAAGGCTTCGGCTTCGGCGATGGAAATTTCTTTTTGAATTTTGCCTTCAATAATTAATAAACCATTATCAATAGTCCCAGTGATATAAGCGTTGATATTAATGAAAATCTCTTTTTCTTTGACTAAATTTCTGTATAGACGTGATGATTTTCCATTTCCTAATATATCTGAAATGAGATCTGTAGTATAAAAATTCTTATCATCTCGTCCACCCATTTGAAATCCAATGTACAATGCATTTAATGGGGCATCACACTGTATGACTTTTCGACGTGATTCTTTTTGAATAGGCTCTTTCGGACTTTGTAGTCTTGAAAGTTTAGATCTTGGAATTGATTTAAACCACTTCTCTGTTAGCTCTTTCGTCTTATCAATATTGATATTACCACTTAAAACTAAAAAGGCATTATTTGGACTATAATATTTTTTATAGAAATTTTGAATGTCTTCCAATGTTGCTTTTTCAATGTGTTCAGGTACTTTTCCAATGGTAGGCCATTGATAAGAATGTTCTTTGTAGGCAAGTTTACTCAATTCATGCCATACTTTACCATAAGGCTTATTGATTGTAGTTTCTTTAAATTCTTCAACTACAACTTTCTTCTGAATATCTAATGAATTCTGACTCACATTGAGATTATTCATACGATCAGATTCTAACCAAAATGCAACTTCAATATTATCTTTGGGTAAAGTGATATAATAATTAGTCACGTCTACATTGGTAAAGGCATTGCTCTCTCCACCTGCATTGTCAATGGGCTTGTCATAATTTGGGGCTGTCCGCGATCCACTAAACATTAAATGTTCCATAAGGTGTGCATAGCCAGTTTTTGATGGGTGTTCGTTTTTTGAGCCTACATTATATAGTAGGTTGAATGTTATAAAAGATGTACTTTTATCTTCATGTACTATTACTTTCAATCCATTTTCTAATTCAAACTGCTCGTACTTTATCATGGGCTGTATTTGTGGATGACAAAGTTAGGTTTTTTTTGAATAACTTTGGACATTATGACGTCAAGACTTCAAGATATCAGGACTTCAAGACTTCAAGACGTCAAGACGTCAAGACTTCAAGACGTCAAGACATCAGGACTTCAAGATTTCAAGACGTCAAGACTTTAAGATATCAGGACTTCAAGATATCAGGACTTCAGGACTTCATGACTTCATGACTTCAAGACTTTAAGACTTTAAGATATTAGGACTAACTTGTGCATCTATCACATCCTAGTGTCTTGAAGTCACCCCGTCCTGACGTCTTGAAGTCATCCGTCCTGAAGTCCTGCTGTCATCCCGTCCTGAAGTCCTGCTGTCATCCCGTCTTGATATCATCCCGTCCTGACATCATCCCGTCTTATCTCCTAAATCCCAACCTGAGCACCAATCACGATTCCATTACTAGAAGCATCTCTTACACTCCAAGTTGTTCCTGGATCAGATAAATTTCCACCACTTATCCAATTTAATGGAGAGTAGCCTTGAGTATTAAATAATTCTAAAAACAATTTTGACCCACCTTTTACTTTTGCTTGAAGTCCTAGAACAGTTTGATTTTGTCTTTCCCAAGGAGAACCATCAGGACCTGCAACAAAATTTGAAAATTCACCAGAAACTGCAAATTGAAATTGACCTTTTGGTTTAAAGTTATATTTTGCTCCGATACTTAATGAGGATACTTTGGATGCTGCAAAAACATCTAATGGAGGATTGGGATTAAATGTACCAGGCCATTCATTCATAGTATTTGCATAAGCAGCTTTTAGTTCAAACCCCTTGAATAATATTGTTGTATAATAAGATAATGCGGGGTTGTTTTCTTTTCCAGGATTAAAATGTTCTACTGGAAAATCTTGACAATAAGAAGTGCCATGAAGATATGATGCTCCAAATTTTATACTATTTGTTTCTCCTATACTTAAAGTGTAGTTGGCATCTAGTGAAAAATTATTGATTCTTGATGGTACATTTGTACTATCTACTGGATTGTTTAATACTCTGAACTGTGCTCCTCCTTGAATACCCATTACGGTTGCATGAAAACCAGATTTCTTGAAACTGATTTGAGCACCATAACCTAATCCACCAAAGGCATGCCATAATGTTGAATTGGTAAATGGATTTACACTTTCTGTTTGACCAAAAGGAGAATCCATTTTACCTATTGCTCCATAAATTGGAAATTTTGTTAGATCTCCTAAAACGACAAACCCTTTCCTTAATTGGATTTGATTTCGTCCAAGTGCGGTGATGGTACCAGGACCAAAACTTTGTTCTGGATTGTATAATAATTCTGTGTAAAATGACATCCAATTATTGACATCTCCTGTCAAAGAGATTTGCGCAGAATGAATGACAAATTCACTTACTGTTTTTCCGATTTCATTGGCACTTGTTGGGTGTCGCATTAAATAGCCAAATTTAGAATCAGTATTACTACTTTGATAATCAAATATTGAAATTAGTGAAGTTCCAAAAACAATACCCTTCTCAAATTCAGATTTTGCTTTTTCTGAAAGCAGTACATCTACTTTTCGTAAATCGTCAACAGGATTTAACATCCTAGAAGTCGTTTCAGAATTGAATCGGATAATTCCTTGATTTTTGTCAATGATTTTTGTCTCTGTGATTTGACCAAATATTAAAAATGGGAAAAATACTACTAGAAATAATAATGTTGTTCTTTTCATGATTACTGCATTAATTTTATGAAAATAATTTGTCCGTTGGCGGACATTTAAAGATTTGGACAAATATATTGATTATTTTTTAATATTTAAAAATATGGAGTGATTATTTTCCAATTAATGAATAAATTTAGGTGTAAATTCTATGTATTATATATTATCAAAAATCTTACCATGTTAAAGTGATTATGTATTTTTCACTAGATATAGGGATGAGAATATATAATTTAATTATCTTTGAAAAAAAAACACATCGTTCTTTCACAGTTCCTAAGAAACATGATTTGTAAAAGAACACAATACACTAAATATGAAAAAAATAATTTTACTATTTGTTTTTATAGGGATGGTACATTTTGTTTCGGCACAAGGATTTGCATTTGGTTTTAAAACTGGAATTACGACAGCTTTCCAAAAATGGGCTAGTTATTCAGCTAGATCTCCCTTATTAAATCCAACAGGTAATATTTATATTGAATCATTGTCTGAAGAAAATAAAAACGCCCTTTTTGCTCAAGCAGGTTATCATATTAAAGGAAGTCAGATTACAAATAGATTTGGGGGAAATACTCAAGGAAGTGTTGTTAAACGAAAATTCAAATTTTACAATGTATCTTTGATGGTTGGGGCTAAGCAAAAAAAAGATTGGGGTGATGCTAAAAAAGCATATTATGGTATCGGCTTTCGTGGAGAATTTACTCATAAAACCAATCTTGATGAGTATGTGGAGTTGAATAAACAATTTCCAATTTATCCACATGATGGGGCAGTACAGCAATTTACTTATGGATTTACTTTTTCTGGAGGTTTAGAAATGCCTATAACTGATTTGATCGGTGGTGTCTTGGAAGTTTCGGTAAATCCAGATTTTGGAAAACAGTATTTCCAACCTGCTGACCCACGTCCATATACAGACGCTTGGGGACGAGAATTCTACATTCGGGAAAATAAAAT
>CAMZLN010000196.1 GCA_947311465.1 uncultured Saprospiraceae bacterium | reverse complement strand
TCAATTTTCGTTTTATCCATTTTGGTTTCTTTGGAAAACACCTTTTGTCCAAGATTATGGTATAGTTTAATCCGAGTTGAGGATGATGGGGTCTTTTACTGGATAATTTAATATTTTTGTTGGTTAAGATACTTTGTTTAAATTCAAGCATTTTAGGTTTTAACTACCAAAAGGAACGAAAAATCAAATATTATCGTTATATTGTGTACAAAATAAACTCATGATTACTGATATAAATCAATTAGATCTAAATAAATCTTATACCTATAAAGACTATCTTACTTGGAATTTTCCAGAAAGAGTCGAATTGTTAATGGGGAAGATTTTCAAAATGAGTCCTGACCCTAGTCGATATCATCAAAAGATTAGTCGAAGAATTTTTCGTTATTTAGATCGATTTTTATCTGATGAAAAATGTGAACTGTATCATCCTTTATTTGATGTTGTTCTAAAAAAAGGTGAAAAATCTACCGTTGTTCAACCCGATCTCTGTGTTATTTGTGATAAGTCTAAGTTGACAGATAAAGGATGTACGGGGGCTCCTGAATTAGTTGTTGAAATTCTTTCTCCAGGAAACTCTAATAGGGAATTAAAAGATAAATTTAAACTTTACGAACAAAACGGGGTTCAAGAATATTGGATTGTTGATCCTAATCGAAGGGATATTACTATTTATACTTTAAATGATAATAACAAGTATATAGGCTCCAAACCTTTTACTGAAGGAGAAACTTTATCTAGCTTGGTGCTGGATGGATTGAAAGTTGATATAGAAAATGTTTTTAGAGAGTAAATACGAACATTTATTTCTACACAATTTCTAAAGATAGCTTGAAACTCAACACGCTCGTATTAATACCTCCCATCCCGCACATACGGCAACTTCTCCATCTCTACCACTTCCAAACTAAGAAACCCGAAATCCGTAACTACTTTCCCTTTGATACGATAAATCCCTTTCCCTTTAAAAGGATATGTGATAATGGAATTTGGAAAATGTACTGTATCAAAATATTTGCCATTGGTATCAATCCATGTTCCGAAAAACATGAGTTTATGATTGGATGTACGTACATTTTTGCGAGTGACGTAGTACCCTAGTATTTCAATATATCGCCCTTCATTGAGTTCAAATAATCGTGCTGTGATTAGATGTTTTTGAGGTGGTTTTCCTAAGAGAAAAAAAGGAGTTTGTATGGAAAATCCAAGTAACTCAATTTCATCAAAGGCTTGGTCATAGGGACTTTCTTCTAGGGTGGGAAGTTCGTACCGTTCCACCGCATCTTCAAATAATGTTGCAGTAGATTCATATTGAACTTTGGGATTGAAAACGGCATTTTTTTCCCACATCAATTCATATTTATTCATTTCAGTAAATCGGAATGCTCCAATCCGAATCAATATATCTATTTGATCTGTGGTGATTTTTACTCGATTGACGAAGTTTTCCATACTCAAAAATGGACCTTCTTTTTTTCGCTCTTTGACGATTCTGTAAGCGGTATTTCTTTCCAAACTATGGAGATGAATCAATCCTACATAAATATCTGTTTTGTAAATGGTGGTCAAATATTGACTATGATTGACACATGGAGCATGGATATTTGCACCTTGCATACGGGCCTCATGAAAATAGTATTCGGTCTGATAAAATCCACCAAAATTGTTGATGACCGCCACCATGAATTCCAATGGAAAATAGGTTTTTAAAAATAGACTTTGAAAACTTTCTACGGCATAACTCGCCGAGTGTGCTTTACTAAAAGAGTACCCTGCAAAACTCTCAATCTGCCGCCATACTTCCATTGCCAATTCATCGCTATGTCCGCGTTTTTTGCAATTGGAGAAGTACTTATTTCTCAAATATTCAAAGGTGTCGCTTCTATATTTTTTGCCACTCATAATACGCCTTAAAACATCACTTTCGTCTAAATCTAAGTCTGCAAAATGATGTACAATCTTCATCACATCTTCTTGATAGACCATTACGCCATACGTTTCTCCTAGATGTTTTTTGAAAATGGGGTGTATATATTTGAATGAATTGGGATCGTGAAATCGCTTGATATATTCTCGCATCATACCCGACTTCGCAACGCCAGGACGAATAATAGAACTCGCCGCTACCAAACTGATGTAATTATCACATTTTAGTTTTGAAAGCAGTCCCCTCATCGCAGGACTTTCGATATAAAAACATCCAATGGCTTGTCCTGAATAGAGTTGTGCCTTGACCCGTTTGTCGTTTTTTATGGCAGCTACATCATGTATGTCGATGGCTTTTCCTTGATTTTTTTTGACTAAATCCACGGTACTTTTGATGTGTCCTAATCCGCGTTGGCTCAGCATATCAAATTTATGATATCCCATATTTTCGGCATGATACATATCAAAATGAGTAACGGGAAATCCCTTGGGCATCATCAAAAGAGCAGTATGTTCAAATATTTCATTTTCTGAAATGAGCACCCCTCCTGCATGAATGGAAAGATAATTTGGAAAGCCTTCAATACGTTTACTGTATTTAAAAATTGTTTTTGAAAGGGCGTGGTGTTTTTCTATATCACGAGGATATTTTATAATGAGATCTACTTCAGATTTGGGCAATCCTAGCACTTTTCCCAATTCTCTAATAATGGATTTATCTTTAAATGTGCTATAAGTTGCCAATAATGCGGTATGCTTTTTCCCATATCTTTTGAAAATATAATCGGTAACCACATCTCTTTCATCCCACGAGAAATCAATATCAAAATCAGGGGGCGATGTTCGATGTGGATTGATAAATCGTTCAAAATATAAATCCAATTCCAATGGATCAACATCCGTAATTTCTAAACAGAAAGCAACAATTGAATTGGCACCACTCCCCCGCCCTACATGATGAAATCCACAACTTTGTGCATATCGAATAATATCCCAAGTGATTAAAAAATATGCTGAGAAATCCTGTTTTCTAATAACGATGAGTTCTTTTTCAATACGTTGAATGGCTTTTCGATTGGACATTCCGTATCTTTTACGACAACCGTCCATCGCTAATTTCTGCAATAATTCAAAATCTCCATCTTTACTTCCTGTGAATGTCCGTCGATTTATTTGATGACCGACTTCCAAATCTATGGAGCAATTGGACAAAATCATCTCCGTATTTTCAATGATTTTCGAATAGATTTTATAGGTTTGTTTCAAGCTATTGGGATCAATCATAAATGCAGATTCATTCGCATAATCTTTCTTTACTAATTTTCCTGCAACAATATTCAAATCAATACACCGCATCAATTTGTGAGTAATTAAATCATCCGCATCTTTAAAAACAACAGGATTTAATACCACCAATTTATCAATATGATTTTTAATTTTTGAATTGTAAATACGATTGACATGTTGTGGGCGAATGCCTAGAAATTCGTTTTTCCCAAATAACTTCATAGGCTTAATCAATCTTGGATATATGATGTACGTATCAGGCATATCAGGAGCAACAGATGGCAATGGTTTTCCATCCAATTGATGCATAGAATAGAAAGAGTTAAGTTGTCGCCACCCTTCTCTATTCTTGGCAATTCCGATATATAAAAACTCATTTTCCTTTCGAAACTCAATTCCTAAAATAGGTTTAATTCCTGCCTTTTTACAAGCATTTATAAATTCTATACTACAAGATGTGTTATTAATATCGGTTAAAACCAGCTCTTTTAATCCAAATTTTTGAGCCATACATACGAGTTCCGTAGGAGACATTGTTCCATACCGCAAGCTGTAATATGTGTGGTTGTTTATGTACAAATTCAATAATTAAGACGTCAAGACTTTCGACATCAAGACTTTCTGATTTGTCCAGATGTCTTGATGTCGTCCCGTCCTGATATCGTTCTATTTATCCATCCTCACCAAAACAGGATTAAAAGTCCCAATCACATCGACCAAATCCCCTTTTTGTATTTCAATAATTTTTTCGATATCCTTATATGCCATAGGAGCTTCTTCGCTTGTTCCGCCAATCAAAGTGATTTGTTTTTGACGTAGCAATTTTCGAAGTGTCCCATTTGTAATTGATTCTCTCGCCTTCTTTCTCGAAAGCTTTCTTCCTGCTCCGTGTGATGCTGAATTGAGTGCATCTTTTTTCCCTTTTCCTCGAACAATATAACCAGGAGTGGCCATTGATCCAGGAATAATTCCTAGTACGCCTTCCTTCGCAGGAGTAGCCCCTTTTCTGTGAACGATGAGTTCTTTTCCATCACTTTGAAGCTCTTTCCATGCAAAATTATGGTGATTTTCAATTTTCAAAATAGGTTTCAAACTCAATAATTTGGCTAACTTTTTATGAATTACGTCATGACAAGCTTTCGCATAATCCCCTGCCAAATTCATCGCTCTCCAATATTCTTGTCCTACTTCTGTATCCAATTCCAACCAAGCTAAATGCTGTGCACCTTTCGGTAAATGGCAGGTATCAATAGTCACTTGGGTGTAATATTGAGCAATGGTTGCTCCTAGTCCACGAGAACCAGAATGTGCCAAAAGACCAATATAATCTCCTTCTGGAATACCCGTTCCACTCTTCGGTCCGATGGTAACAATCCCAAATTCTACAAAGTGATTTCCACCGCCCGATGTACCCAATTGCATGGCTGCCTTTCCGTGTAATTGTCTCAATAATTTCGTTTCTTGAAAGACTTCACTATCTAAGATTTCATGTTCAATACTGCCATTTCGAGCTGCACCCAATCCAAAATAAGTGTGTTCTTTCAAGGCTGTTTTAATTGCATAATGCTCCCGTTTAAGAAATCGTGCAGGCGTGTCGTAAAGTGTCAATGACATTCTACAACCGATATCCATTCCTACACCATAAGGAATCACTTGATTTTCTGTAGCCAAAACGCCCCCAATGGGCATTCCATAACCTACATGTGCATCTGGCATCAACGCTCCTTTCCTAGCTATTGGCAAACGCATGACCATATCCATCTGTAAAATAGCAGATTGCTCGATAAATTGTTTCCCATAGACTTTATAAGGTGTCGGTTCAGGTTTTAATGCAATTTCTTCACGAATTTCTTCTTCAAATTCAGATTCCAATTCAATTAATCGTTCTGCAATTGGAGCTAAAAATTCATGATTTGTATAATTTTCAGGATGTTTTTTTACATCTATTAATAAATCTATTTTCTCTTGTTTCGTTGTATATTTAAAATGTTTAGAAATAATATTTAGTGCCAAACTTTTGATTTGGTCGTCTGTATAATTTAATTTTCGGAGATCTTTTCCCCGCAATTTATTGTTGCTCATATTTGAGTTTATGATGAATTTGTTGTTGATGAACTGATGATAAAAATTGACTAGAATTGACACAAAACGATATTCAATCATTTTAATAATTGAAATATTTTGAACGTCAACTGATCAACTTATCTTTTCGTATGACGAAAAAATTAATCAACTCATCTAAATAATAAAATGGAAATATTTGTCAGAATAAACGGAAATGACCTAAGACCTGAATCCTAGACCCTGCCTACCAGCACAAGCTCGGTAGGTCCTGACTACCAGTATAAACTAGGTAGGTCCTGCCTACCAGCACAAGCTCGGTAGGTTCTGACTATTTTTGGAAATGTATATAATTCACAATCATAACTGTTCGATTTAAAGGGTGAACGAATCCTAATTTTGTACGTTTTTTTGATACGCACTTAATGAATACAAAGTTGTGGTGGAAATAGTTCAGATTCTTCTATTATTTATAATTATTAAATTGTAATGACAACTCATTTGTATATTACAATTATTTTTCATATATTGCAGAATCTTATTGATATAATAAGATTGTTGCGATAAT
>CAMZLN010000195.1 GCA_947311465.1 uncultured Saprospiraceae bacterium | reverse complement strand
GCCAGGATACGCATTTGGATATTTCTCGGTTGCAGGGTGGGATTTATTTTATGTGGTTGGATGGTTGGGGGATTGGGTTTGTGGTGGAATGATAATCAGTAAATCAGACTTTATGATAAATAAAAACAAAATAATAATATTTGTCAAATTTGACATTTAAAGAGATAATAGCACATTATTAACCAAAAAATCAATTCATTTCATCTAAAACATAATAAAATACAATATATTATTTGCAAATATAGAAACAATATGTTATATTTGAAGTAAAGTTGTTGCAGAAACTTTATGTTATTAATTTTTCTTGGGATGGAAATATCTTTTAGATGCATGCTAATAAAATAATTCTCATCCGATTACACCTGTTTACTTTGACTTTATGTCATTATAAACATAAAACTTACTTTTATGGACTTTAATAAAATTAGAAATCTATTAAGAATCATCAATACGGGGGGGTACTGTTATTGTTTGTTTTTATTTCCTACGCCCAAAATAATCCTACGATTACAATAAATCCGAATAGCATCACAAATGATAATACAAAAATAAATAGCCATTTAATTGGAGCCGTTCGAAATCATGTAGTATTGGCAGAAGGTTATCATGATCCAATGCTATCAGCGAAAATTGAAAAATATGGAGAGATTTCTCCTAGGTTTGGTGACAAAAAGAAAATCTACAGATTAGGTGGGAATCATATTGATGGATTTCTGGATGCTGTTGAGGATCCACCTGGGTCAGAGATGTATCATTGGGAGATAAAATATCTTGGTTTTGATATGGATTTATTCGATGAATACGATAATTCTCCTTATAACGGCGATTACCCATACGATAATCTTCAACATTATTTTGATGAGGTTATAGCTTTAAATGCAGATATGTGTGTTCAAATAAACGTTGGAACTGATGGAACAGCAGCTAAGGCTAAAGCATTAGTACAAAAAATCAAAGATAAGGGATATCTTGACAATGTCGCATTTTTTGAACTTGGTGCTGAAATCTCAGGATCTTGGATTAGGGGTCATAATGAAAAGGCCTTAGATGCGAACAACTATTGTCAAACAATTGCACCTTTTATCACAGCAATGAGAGAAGTAGACCCTAATATAAAAATCGCGCTAATGGGGAGTTATAATTACCGATTTGGTTGGGATGGAGATTGGACAATGGGTACAGGATTTCCTGCAATTCAATTTGAAGAAGTCATTTCAACCTATCTTAATTATCAGAATAACGGTAATTATCTTGATTTCGACTTTATTGCCATGCATGGATATCCTCCTGTCCATATTTTTGGTAATTTCGAAAATGGTGATTGCGGAACGTCTACATTAACTGAAGAACAAATGATACCAAATTTACTTGGAGTAAATTCGTGGGCAGAGGAAACCTTACTTAAAGATATTAATGACCTTTTAATAAATGATTCTGAAGCTAGAGAAATTAAACTTGTTAATACAGAATATGGTTCAATGGTCAATAATTACGAATTTCCAAATATTGTGCAATCTATGACAGAAGCATTGTACACAGGTGATGAAATTATAACTTCTATAAACAACAATGTTCAAGCAGCAATTAATTATTCCCTATTACACACCATTGGCACAACAGAAAATGAGCATACTGATAACTTATTTTTTAAATCCAACTTTATTAACGGAAGCACAGAACTAGTCGTCACTCCAATATTTAAAACGCATAAACTTATTGCTGAAAACTTGGGTCAAGATAAAATTACATCTTCTGGACAAAATATACCAACTCACACTATTACCAAATGCAATCGACATAATCCGAGTCAAAATCCTAATGAATCTTGGAATATTACCTATGACCAACTCCGCTTTGTATCCACAAAAGATCCTGATGGCACCATCAGAACACTTGTAATCAATAATGGTGACTCAGCCCAACCAATTGATTTTGTAATTCAAGAGGAGGGCGACTATTGCATTAGACAGAAAACAGTACGAGGAACAGCTTATTTTAGTAAATTTGGAGATATTATTGAAGAAAATGAAATATTGCCTTCTTTGACAGGAAATACCATTGAACCTTTTTCTGTCAATATGTTTATCATGACACCTGAAAATGGAACCTGTACTGATTTAACTATTCAAAATCCGCCTTCAAACTCTGAAACAATTTGGGATATTAACGATCCCTTAAATTTACCCCCATCTGAAAATCTAGGGACTGTAATTGTAAAATCTGGATCAATTTTAACCATAAAAGACGAAACAATAATCAAATTTTGTCAAGATGGAATATTGATTATTGAAGAAGGAGCAAGAGTTAACCTTTTGGGTGCAACACTTACAAGTTGTGATACTTGGCAAGGTGTAGATGTTAAAGGTGGACCTGGTCATCAAGATTTAGAGACAGATGATCCAATTACTACATTAGCGTACCAAGGGATTTTTTACTCAACAGGTGGGACAAATGATGCAAGAATTGAAAATGCTACAATTGGGATACGTGCATTCTTCCTTTATAATAACTTTCCTGTCGGTGGTGGTATTGTACAGTGTACAAATACAACTTTTTATAACAATTATATTGGAACTTATTTCGGATATCACGAATTGTTTTATAATGCATTTTTTAACGGTTGTACTTTCACTTCGAACTTTTTTTATGCCCACTGCTTAACTTACTTGAATAGAGGCATCTCTTTTACAGACTCTGACTTTAATTCAACCATAGTAGATGGTGATATTTACTATGGATATCATTCTCACGGTATTCTTTCATATTCTGCATCTATAAATGTTAATAATTGTAAATTTAAAAAACTATATACTGGTGTGCATGTTTCGCAATTTCTTAGACCTACTATTTTTAGTGTATTATCATCAACTTTTGATGAATGTCTTATTGGTGTAAATAATCTTTCAGTTTCCAGTCCTACCATTTGGAAAAACAATTTTAACCTCGGAGATATGCCTGTGCAATATGAAGGTTTAATATCAACAGGCAGTAAGGCTCAAATTGGTGTTATTTATCAAGGTCTCATTTCTGGGCTTGGTATTCAAGAAAATAATTTCATTAATACTGTAGGCACTACTTCTGACCTAGACATGACTGGATTATACATTCATGATATCGGAGATTCCCCAAATATCGTTGTAGATAACTATTTCCAAGGGCTAACATCTGGTAATAGAGCCGTAGAATTTAATGCTAGTTATAGCAACGGTGGATTTAATGGTGACAATGGACAAACTCCTCCCATAGACCAAGGTCTCTTATACATTTGCAACAAAAATGAAGTTGACATTCCAAATACTCTAAATGACTTCAATGTTACAGGGCCCAATGACCCCACAAATCAATCTAGAGAGGGGATGGCTTATAATCAAGGGATATTTAAAAAAGCAGGACAATTTGAACCAGCAGATAATATTTTCTCCATCCTGAATGTAGATGATCATGATTTTATATGTTTTCAAAATAGTACACCAAGATATCATTACAAGGATTATCCTCCTAGAGGTACTAATGGTGGTATAAAGTATTATAATGGAATAGAACCTATACCAACAAACTTAGATAATAGAATATGTGGGAAAGGTAGCTTTAAAGTTGATTTTCCTACTGAAGAGTATAACACTAGTCAAGCAGCATATAATACAGCTCTGAATGAATATAACCAAGCCATTTTGAGTGATGATGCAGTACAACTTGAATTAATAACAAATGAACTATTGTTCCAAAAGCAAAAAATGAACTTTGCTGCGATGGAAGGATATAAAATTGCCATTAGCAATCCAGATGATTATTCACAACAAGATGTAAGAGATTGGATGGAAAGACTGAATACTATTGCTGGAGATATGATGCTTATGCAAGACTATGTGAGAACCAACGAATTAGTAGTCGCTCAAGATATACTAGATCAAATACCTGTCAAATACCATTTGGATGGTGATGCGTTGTTTGATTTTCAAAATATAGAATATATTTGGCAAGCTATTATGACAAATACGGCCTTTAACCTTCCAGCTGATGTAATTGCAAATATGACACTCTGGGCAGATTCCAAAGAAGGACAGGCTTGTTATCTTTCAAGGGATATTTTGACGATGTTGGGCACTTATTATCCTCCAGTATTCAATCCTGTTCTATCTAATGTTCCACAAAATAGGAAACAGACTTTTGAACAAAATAGATTGATCAATTCGGCAAAATTTGTTATATCTCCAAATCCAGCTACTGAAAACATCAATTTTTCAGTCCAAAATAAAAATTGGGAAGGAATAACAACCATTTCCATTCATGATTTAATGGGAAAAGAAATAGAAGTATTCTATATAGGTGAAAATCAATCAGATATTAATATTTCTGTCAACATACCCAATGGACTTTATATTTGTCAAGTAAAATCAAAAAACAAAACAGAAATGACTACAAAATTAGTCATTAATCATTAATCTTTTATTTCCCGATAGGCCAAATCTCCTATCGGGATTTTTAAATCTTACACCATGATGAAATACTTTTACATAATAATTGTACTCGTTTCAATAACCGATTTATTCTGCCAACAGCCTGGATTTATTAAGGTCTATAATGAACATAGAAGAAACCAAGCAAGGTATGAAGATGTTCTTATCGATAATGATACGATTGTTTTGTACGCCGTTGCGTATGATACAACTAAAAACAACTGGGGTATTAAATTTTTCAAATATGATATTGATGGTAATGAACTATCATCAACTTCTATTATTGACACAACAGCTATTCTTACATCTACCTATTTCGTAAAAACAATTATCAAAACATCTGATGGTGGTTATGCCATGTTTGGGTCGGCTTTAGTTGAGAAAAGTAAACCAGACTTTAATTATATGATTAAAGTTAATCACAATCTAGAACTAGAGTTTATTGAAAAATATTTCACGGAATCTATCGCTAGATCAATGGTGGAAACCGATGATGGATATTTATTACTCAGCAATATTTATGTACCCAACGATGAATATGGAGAGTATGATCCTTATTTAATAAAGACAAACAAAAATGGCAAAGAAATCTGGAGAAAACAGTATGAAAATAAAAAAATAGATGAGATAGGACTTTTAATAAAAAAACAAGGAATTAATACTTTTATTATAACTGGCGAGGCTTCAACTCCCGTAGATGATGAATCTTGGCCACAAAACGATACACTTTGGATGAAATATATCATAATTGATAGTCTTGGCAATAAACTTCATAGTTCTGAAAACCATGAAGTTGGGACTCTAAGAGATTTCAAAATACTAAAAGATAGTTCTTGGATTTGTATTGGCTCAACATGGGAATATAACCCTATAAATCAAAGATATGATGGTCAACCGCTTATTTACAGACTTAGCAAAAATAATAACGTTCTTTGGAAGCAAACCCCTGGAGTCCTAGGTTCCTTCTTTGACGATTTCTTCGACCTAGAAGCAATGCCAGACGGAAACTTCCTAGCATCTGGAACAACCATATCCTACGCATACCTGCATAAGTTTGATATAGATGGCAATGAAATTTGGCATCGAGTAGATGAAGCAGTACCTGGACAGAGAGTCCGTGGTGGCGGTGCATATACGGCCAGTAGTGACCTATTATCCAATGGAGATATAATCTCTTGTGGGTGGTCAGCAGATACATCTGGGAACTTTGGTTTCCTTATGAAAATCACATCCGATGGGTGTATTGATATCTCCGAATGCCCAGATTGGACGGCTATAGAAGATATTGCAAAGAAACGGTTGGATATAAATATCTCACCCAATCCCGCTTCCAACTTTGTCGTATTTACAAAAGTAAGCGAAGTATTGCAAAAAGCTGTGGATATTCAAATCTTTGATGTCATGGCTAGGCATGTGCAAGATGTAAAGATTTCTGCTTTTGAGCAAGATGTAGAAATGGATGTTTCTAAATTGATCAATGGGGTATATTTTTGTCGCGTGGTTTTGGATGGGGAGATTATTGGGGTGAGAAAGCTGGTGGTTTCGAAGTAATAATCAACTTCGTGATGTGAGACTTCAAGAATGGTGTCAGGTTCAACGGTTCATGGTTCAATGGTTGGTCATAATTGAGCTTATTGTAATAACCATTGTACCATTTGAACCCATTGTACCCTTGTACCATTTGAACCTTTCTACCCCAAAACCAAAGACTCCAACATCCCCAATCCATCCAAATTTCCATGTACATCCTCCGAAGCACGCTCAGGATGCGGCATCATTCCAAACACATTTCGTCCCTTATTGCAAATGCCTGCGATATTAGAAACAGAGCCGTTTGGATTCACATCATTGGATAACTCATTGCCTTCTGTGGCATATTGAAAGATGATTTGATCGTTTTTAACCAAATTTTCCAAACCAGCATCATCAATATAATATCGACCATCTGCATGGGCTATTGGAATTTTTATTGACGTATTGGTATCAAGCTTTTGTGTAAGCACTGAATTCTTAGTCGTTGTTTTTAAATAGATATTTTTGCAAATAAATTTTTGCCCAGCATTTTGAAGTAAGACACCAGGTAATAATCCTGCTTCACATAAGATTTGAAATCCATTGCATATTCCGAAAACATATCCCCCTTTTGCGGCATGTTCTGAAACGGATTTCATGATGGGAGATAATTTGGCAATAGCCCCAGATCGTAGGTAATCTCCGTAAGAAAATCCACCAGGAATGATGATACAATCATCTTTTGTCAATCCTTTTAAATCTGTATCTTTGTGCCAAAGCTCCACGGTTTCTTGACCGAGTACTTCGCTGAATACGTGATACATGTCGTGATCACAATTGGATCCTGGAAAAACTACTACTCCGAATTTCATAATTGATTGTTGTGTGATTGAGTGGTAAAGGTAACTTTTTTATATGAAAGTAATCTAGTGGATGATGATTTTTTGATTGAGAAATGATTAGAAGATGAGTCATCCGCAACTCCCGTTGCTCTTTAGATAAGACGATGAGTTGATGGTCAACAAAAAGTATTTTTTTAGAAATAAATCCTATTTTGAATCGTCATCTTATCAATTTTCGATCTTGGAGAAATGGCTCATCTTCTTATCAACTATTCCCTTCAAAATCCAAATAAATACAAATACTGCAACACCAACGCCCCAATAAAAATAACCCCATGGAATAATTCTGCCCAACTCCTATCCATATTCACAAAATTGAAAGAGAGTAAAATACCTAGATATGGGGCAACGATAATCAAATCATCCGCAGTGATATTCTTTTGAAAAAAGACGATGAAAAATGTAAAAAATAATGCTAAAAAAACAATCTCTATATTCTTTCTAGCATGCATCCGCTTGGAAAGATTATAGCGAGAAAAATTTATCAAGGCAATCAATAGCAGTAATCCATACAATGCGAAAACAGCAATCGTATTGTAATTCCATTGAATATTGAAATCTAAAAAACCAAAATTTGATAATTGAGTTTCATAAAATAAAGGCAAAAAGTCGTACCAATAGGCATAAACTCCAACTAAATAGTAAGGTGTGACTAATCCAATTAATAAAATTAATAATTCTTTAAATCGAAATCCTCGTAAAACATTCAATCCTAATAAGGCAATTATTATAAAAATAAAGTAACCATAATGAAATAAACTCGCTAAACTGATGAGAAACCCAACGTTGAAAATATTGGCAGCAGCACTGTGCTCCTTGTAAACATTCATCAATTGATACATCGCTAAAAGCACAAAGGTATTGGCTATCAATCCTGATGTGAAAGGCAATAAACTCAATCCAAAACTACCAAACAAAATATAAAAAAGACCTGGAAATAGCGTGATTTGATTTGCCATTCTATACTCCGTAACTATTTGATTGATTATAATCGCCTGAAAAACAATCAGTAGAATAGAAATAATACCAGCAGTAGTGCTTTGCGGATCTATCATGTCATAGAGCCATTCACTAAGCACTCCTTTGGGAACAGCTTTTTCAACATGGGTATTGATAAAAAATGCATAACGCAAGATTACGGCATAAATTATCAAAAATATACTTAATAAAAATTGATTCGATCTAAAAAGGAATAACACAGTTTCGTTTTATTTTTTTGCTAAGGTATTATTTTTTTAACCAATCTTGAGGATTCAAACGGACTTTGTTTCTCCAAATTTCAAAATGAAAGACAGAAGCTCCTGTAATCAAATTTTCTCCTACCCTTCCAATCACTTTTCCTTTTTTGACAATATCTCCTTTTTTTAAATCAACTTCTTCCAAATTGGAATAAACAGAATAATATGCTCCATGTTTAATCATGATTGTATTTCGATATCCTGGAATAAATGGTGTTCCTGCAACAATACCATCAAAAATCGCTTTTACAGGCGCATTGGGATCTGTACTTATGGCTATTCCATTATTCTGGATAATAATGTTTTTCAATGTGGGATGCGCTTGTTTTCCAAATTTACCAACAACAACTCCTTTTACAGGCCAAGGTAGTCGTCTTTTTTTCTTATTGAATGCATTGGTCAAATTGGCAATATCAATAATACTTTCTTTTGGAGAATTTTCGTCTTCTTCCATTTCATTCGCAATAATAGACTCTAAGGCTCTAGCCAATTTTCTAGCCGCCTTTTGTTTTTCCTTGAGCTGCTTTTTCAAACCAACTTCTTTTCCTTTTAGATTTTGATACAGTTTATTTTTAACCTTTTTATTCTTTTCTAAGGTTATTATTTGTGATTGCTGTTCTTCTAAAAGTGCTACTTTATGAGATTTTCGTTCTTCAAGGGTTTTTACGTTTTTTTCGAGTTGTGATTGTGTTTTTAAAATCAAATTTGCTTGTTTACTCCGATATGAATTGTACTGTTTGATATAATACCATCTTTGATAAGCTTCATTGAATGAAGATGCTGAAAGAATAAAAACAGTAGAATTGTTGGTCAATTTATCTCTATATGCCTTTCGGAGCAATGTCTTATATTCTTCTTTCAAAACGGTTAAATCTGACGTCAATGATTGAATTACGTTTTCAGACCGATCTATCAATTCTGTATTATAATTTATCTCTTTTTTTATGGTTGACAACAACAATTTCCTATTCTCAATCTGTTTTGTCAAAATCTCATATTGGTGGAGCGTGTTTCTTTTATCCTTTGAAGTGACTTTTATGAGGTGGCGTGTTTTTTTTATCTCTTTTAAAATAGATTTTCGCTCGGATTCTATTTTTTTAATAGATTGAGCTTTGGTCATTGGAAGGATGAACAAGAAAATAATGATTTGTATTGAAATTTTAATTGACATTTAACATTTGTTGAGAAGATTAGGCGATTTTTCCTATGCAAAATCTAGGTTAATCGTTGAGTTGCTAATATTATTTAGATGATTTTGTTGAAAGATTGAATAGCTTTCTCAAACCCCACCCAATCTCCAACGAAGTTGGAAGATGTCTCAACTTCCCCCTACAGTTCCATCCTAGTATATCTCCGAGGAATATCAAACTTGATAGATTTAGGACTATCAAATTCTATATTATACATCTCCAAGAAAATCTTATAGAAAAACTTCTCCTTTTGTGTAAAATCAAGGGCTCTCTTTACTGAAAAATCTACATCTCCGATGGTTTGATAATCACCATATTGGGCAATCATATCAATTCCTTTTACATCATCCGAAAATTTCATCTTATCCAATAAAAAACTAGCCGCTTGCATCCAATAATTTGTCTTAATTCCAGTCTGAGTCACACCTTTCATTAAATATTGTTGCTCAACTGGAGCGATATCAAATGATTTTACAGGAATCAAAACTGGATTACCAAAAATCACATCTTGCAAGCCCCTTAGATTCATCAACGGCTCCAATTCTTTTGGAATCCCTTTTACAAGACTCCTTAATTTGGAAATCCCTTCTGCTATATAGGTTTTATTCAATCTATTGATGACAAAAACAGAATCCTTTGTAATTAAAACTCGTCCTGCTTCAAATCCAAATTTCTTTACATTCATCCAGATCAAACTATCTTTTATCATTCTAATATTTGCAGAACCACCGATATTCATCTCCTTGCTCTCCAACTGAATCTTTGATTGGGCAGAGAACCATGTCTTAGAAATACGATTCTTTGCCATTCGTTTCAAAATATATTCTTCTGAAATTGCATTTCCTTTGTCTTCCTTAATGCCCTTTTTTGTTTTACAACTAAAAGAGAGTAATAGGATAGTAAGTAAAAATAATATTAATTTTAAATTCATTTGTTTTATTTGAATGTATTATAGATTCCGTAGTAGATTCGCATTTCATCACATTGCCATGGTTGCAAAATTGATTATCTGCACATATCATATTAGCCTAATCTTCTCATCTAAATTTTGCGATGGCAAAATTGCCTAATCTTCTCATCTTTTTTGATAGTTGATAAGTCATTTCTTCAAAGTCAAAACTTGATGAGTTGACGTTTCATAATGGAAATCATTTCATAAAATAGACTTCTTAAATCCTATCAACTCATCAACTCATCTAAAGAACAACGAAGTTGTGAATGACTCATCTCCTCATCTTTCTTATTGCGCAATCTTAATTCCCAACCGAGCCGGATTTCCACCTTTTTCCAAAGCAGATTTCCAATACTTCCTCGCAGTTGCCTTATCTCCCATTAAAAGATAAACATCACCCAATTGCTCCAAAATAGCAGGACTATTCCCATCCAATGCTTCTGCCTTTTTAAGAATTTCCAAGCCTTTATCCTTTTTGTTTAAAAAGAAATACTCACTACTTATATATGCCAGTGCTTTCGCTTGAATACTTTTATTTCGTCTTGTCATCAACTTCACTTGCTGAAAAATAGATAAAGCTTCTTTATGCTTACCTTTTTGACTTTTGGCAATTCCATTCATAAAATAAGCTTCAGGTTTATTTGGAAAATAATCTAAAGCCTTGTTCGAAATTTTCAATAAATCATCAATTTGACCTATTTCCAAAGCAATTTTCATCGCTTGACTCCAAACTGGAAAAACCTTTGCATTTAAATCTATTGCTTTTTGATAACTTACCAATGCCGACTTGGAATCTCCTGAATTATAAAGAATATCTCCTTTCAAAGCAAAGGACTTTGGATCGTCTGGATGTACTTTTGTTAAAATATTTGCCAAATGGGTCATATCCGTTAAAAACTTTGGATCTGCTTTGGAATCAACTTTTCCTACCAAAGGAAGAATAGCTTTTATTTTTGTATCAATATTGGTTTCATTTGATTGAAAAACTGATTCTAATGTGGAAAGCATACTTCCACTCCCTTCATTAGATTTGCTGTCAAGATTTGCCAATGCCAATTTTGCCTTTCCATCATTTGGATATTGATTGATTATCTTTTTATAAACTTCTTTGGCTTTAGCTTTATTATTAATTTGATTGTAAAACCCTGCCAGTAAATAGGAATACGACACTTCATTTGGATAAAATTTCACTAATTTCTCCAACTCCATTGCAGCTTTTTCATTATCACCAAGACCAATATACAAAGTATGTTTTTTGCGAATGGTTTCAGCAGAAATCCCACCAATGGTTTCTTGCTGATTCAAAACGTCAATTGCCTTGGCTGGTTGATTTGCTTTGGTATAAAAATAAGCCAGTTCTTTATAATAATACGCATTGGTCGGATGCTTTGTCACCAAAACATTTATTACATTAGCACCATCATTGAATCGCCCTAATTTATCGAACATATCCGCTAAAAATAATCTATACCAAACATTTTCACCATCCCATTTTACTGCTTTTGAAATCAAATCCAAAGCCTCATCATTTTGATCCAATGCGTCATAGACACGAGCCAATTCATAGGCAGCAGCAGGATTTTTTCTATCTTGCTTCAATACTTGCTTGTACAAAATTACCGCTTGTTCATAATTTTGAAGAATCTTTTCTCGCCCAGCATCCATAAACGTCTTAAGCGTTTCATTTTCATACTCCGTCATTCGATTATCATCTTGAGCAAAGCCAAGAAAACTACCCAACAAAAAAATAATTAGAAATAATTGTTTAAAAATGAAATTCATCGATAGTGTTTTTTCTATAAAATCTCACTAAGCAAATTCAGAAAAGTCTCCCAAACTAATATCTGCTTTGTGTCCTGTATATGTTGATTTACTTCCAAGCATAGAATTTTCAAGTACCGCATTCGATACTTTTGTGTCATGCTGAATGATTGTCTTACTTATAACGCAATTTTCTACCAAAGAGTTATCTCCAATTGAAACGTGAGGTCCAACCACGGAGTTTTTAATAATAACATTCTCTCCAATATAACACGGTTGAATGATTACAGCGTTTTCAGTTTTTACAGTGCCTGAAACCATATTTTCATTGCTTTTCAACTCTAAAACTCGCTCATTGGCGTGTACCAAAGCATTTTTATTTCCACAATCCAACCATTCATTAATCACACCTGGGATAAATTGCAATCCTTTTTGCTTCATATTTTCCAAAGCATTGGTCAATTGAAATTCTCCTTTATCTTTAATGTTGTTATCTAATAAATATTGTAATTCATTCTTTAGATTTTCCCCATCTTTGAAATAATAGATTCCAACAATGGCTAAATCAGAAACAAAAACTGGAGATTTTTCAATAAATTCTGTAATTACACCCGATTCATCTAATTTTACAACACCATAGGCAGATGGATCTGCAACTTTCTGTGTCCAAATGATGCCATCTTGATTTTTGTCAAAATTAAAATCTGCCTTAAAAAGTGTATCCGCAAAAGCAACGATACAGTTTCCAGAAAGGCTATCCGCTGCACACAATATTGCATGAGCCGTTCCAAGCGGTTCTGTTTGATGATAAATACTTCCTTTAGTATTCAATTCTTTTGCAATTTCCATCAAATTATCTTCTGCTTCTTGACCAAAATCACCTATAATAAATGCAATTTCTTCTACAGGCTCTCCATAAGATGCTGTTAAATCTTCAATCAATCGTTGAACAATTGGCTTTCCTGCTACAGGAACTAATGGTTTTGGGACAGTCAATGTATGTGGTCTAAGACGAGATCCTCGCCCCGCCATTGGAATAATAATTTTCATATTTATAATTTTTAACTTTTTTCAAATAAAATGATCTCACTTAATCGACCATTGAAAGCTTTAATGTGTTTGTTGTATTATGTGATACCAAGGGCATTCTCGCTAAATTAATTACTGGATCCCCTATTGCAATACATTTATTCTGTTTTAAAATATTTGTAACATCAGAGAAAGTTTCGTCTGTTGTAGTAAATTTATCATAGTAAAATGTTCGTACTCCCCAAACCAAATTTAAGGTCGCAAGCATCGCCTTTTTATCTGAAAAGATATAAATGGGTGCAGTAGGGCGATAACTTGACACTTTAAAAGCCGTATATCCAGAACTTGTCATTCCAATAATCGCTTTTGCGCTTACTTGGTCTGCAATTTTAGCTGCATTCAAACAAACAACATCAGAGATAAATGCCTTCGATTTTGGAGAAGGTTTTGGTCGTTGATATCGAATCAAATCCGATTGCTCTGTTTCTGCAATAATTTTTGACATCGCTTCAACTACTCTCAACGGATGCGCTCCAACTGAAGTCTCTCCACTCAACATCACCGCATCCGTCCCATCAAAAACAGCATTTGCAACATCACTAATTTCTGCTCGTGTTGGCATTGGGTCGGTAATCATACTATCCAACATTTGTGTCGCAACGATAACTGGACGTGCTCTTTGAATACATTTATTGATAATTTCTTTTTGAAGTCTCGGCAATTTTTCCAAAGGCACTTCAATCCCTAAATCTCCACGAGCTACCATGATTGCATTGGAATGCTTGATGATTTTATCAATTTTCTCAATCGCTTCTGGCTTTTCTATCTTCGCAATTAACTTGGCTCCATGATTTCGTTCTAGCACTCTTTCTCTCAACTCTATCATATCTTTATGCGAACGCACAAAAGAAAGTGCAATCCAATTGAATGGCTGAGTAAGAATAAAATCTAAATCTTTAATATCTTTTTCTGTTAAACTTGGTAGAGAAAGATTTGTATTGGGTAGATTGACTCCTTTATTGGATGATAAAACGCCACCATAAAGTACTTTCAATTTTACCTCACCTTCACCTGAAATTTCAATAACTTCAAAAACTAGTTTTCCATCATCTACCAAGACTTGTTCTCCAACGTTCACATCTCTTGAGAAATTAAGGTAATTCATATAAATGTGTTCCATTGTCCCTACACATTCTTTATTGGTAAAAAGAACCACGTCATCTTTCTTCAGCTCTAATCCATTGCCTTCAATTTTTCCAATCCTTAATTTTGGTCCTTGCAAATCTGCCAACAAACTGAGATGCTGTCCATATTTATAATTGATAAATTGGACATTTTCAATAACTTGTAAATGATCCTGATGTGTCCCGTGGGAAAAATTTAATCTAAAAACATCAACTCCTTCTCTTGCTAACTTCAATAGCATATCTTTAGAACTACATGCAGGACCTACTGTAGCTATGATTTTTGTTTTGTTAAAATTGGCAATTTCTCTCATCTATCTAATTATTATGGTGATTTACAATTTGCAAAAATATTATTTATCTTCACAAAATCGTAAACATTTTAAACTATTATTGAATTATCGGTGTTTGATACGATGAGAGCAACTAAAATCATTAGTTTTTTTTGAAAAAATAGCCTATACATTTGGTTTTCCCTAAACAAATGGTTTAATTTGCGCCTTATTATTTAACCTTTATTATCTGTTTTTGTTCAGATTATAAAAAAGCAAAGATATTATGTCAGAAATTGCAGAAAAAATTAGTCAAATTATTATTGACAAACTGGGAGTTGATGCTTCAGAAGTTACACCAGAAGCTAGTTTTACAAATGATTTAGGAGCTGATTCTCTTGATATTGTAGAATTAATTATGGAATTTGAAAAAGCATTTGATACTTCGATCCCGGATGAAGATGCTGAAAAAATCCAAACGGTTGGAGATACAATAAATTACATAACAAATAATATCGGATAATTCCCATATTTATATTTGTTTTAAATTAAATCCACAATCCAACTTTTTTTAAGGGATTGTGGATTTTTTTCGTTTTTTATTACCACTTTCTTTACTTTTACATTCTTTACTTTTACTTTTTGTTTAGTTAAATATTTTATATGATACGAGTTGTTGTTACTGGCCTAGGTGCTATTACTCCCATTGGGAAATCTATTAATGAATTTCGAGAAAGTTTATTTAATGGGGTGAGCGGTGCTGACAATATCACTCTTTTTGATACCGAATTTTACAAAACTAAATTTGCTTGTGAAGTTAAAAACTTCAATGTAAATGACTATTTAGATAGAAAAGTAGCACGAAGAATGGATCGGTTTACTCAGTTTGGTATGATTGCTTCTGAAGAAGCGATGAAAAACTCTGGTATCGATTTAAATAAAATAAACCACGATAGAGCTGGAGTAATTTGGGGTTCTGGAATCGGAGGACTTGGTACTTTAGAAACGGAAATTACTGAATTCGTAAAAGGAAACGGAACACCAAGATATAATCCTTTTATGGTGCCTAAAATGATTTCTGATATTGCAGCTGGGTATATTTCCATTAAATATGGATTTAGAGGACCTAACTTTGCAACTGTATCAGCATGTGCATCTTCTAGTCATGCAATTGGTGTAGCTTTTGATAATATTAGATTAGGTAGAGCCGATATTATGATCACTGGTGGGTCTGAAGCTACAATTACAAAAACGGGAATTGGTGGATTCAACTCGATGAAAGCATTGTCAACTAGAAACGACGACCCTAAAACGGCATCAAGACCATTTGACTTAGATCGTGATGGTTTTGTTCAAGGGGAAGGAGCGGGAGCTTTGATTTTAGAATCTCTTGAACATGCTAAGAAAAGAGGAGCAAAAATCTATGCCGAAATAGTAGGAGCAGCTGCTACTGCAGACGCATATCACATTACAGCTCCACACCCAGAAGGATTGGGAGCAAGAAATGTAATGAAATTTGCACTTTCTGACGCAAAACTGAACCCAAACGAAATTCAATACGTTAATGTTCACGGTACCTCGACGCCACTAGGTGATATTGCTGAAACAAAGGCAATTTTACAAACTTTTGGGGATAGTGCTTATGACTTAAATATTAGTTCTACAAAATCAATGACTGGACACCTTTTAGGTGCCGCTGGAGCAGTAGAAACATTAGCTTGTATTTTTGCCGTTTGTGATGGTGTTGTACCACCAACTATCAACCACTTTACTGATGACCCAAATATTGACGCTAAACTAAATCTTACATTTGGTGATGCTCAAGAAAGGGAAATCAATGCTGCTATGAGTAACACATTTGGGTTTGGTGGACATAATTCATCCATCATTGTTAAAAAATTTAGATAAATAGATTTGAAATATATTCGTAAAATATACAACTGGTACTTTGCTAAAGATAAAAATTTAGCAAGAAAAATTAATTCTCTATTGGGATTTGTTCCTGCCAATTTGTATGTTTTCAAATTGGCTTTTGCCCATAGATCTACATTTTCTAATGAATCTCCTCCTTACAACCAAAATAATGAACGATTAGAATATTTAGGAGATGCTGTGCTTGGTCAAATAGTAGCAGAATATCTTTTCAATAAATATCCCTTGGCGAATGAAGGCTTCCTTACTAAAATGCGTTCAAAAATTGTCAACAGAAAATCTTTGAATAGTGTTGGGGCAAAAATGGAACTCGATTTATTGCTTACTCAATATAATCATACTCGTATCAGTAGCTCCATGCTTGGAAATGCTTTGGAAGCTTTAATCGGTGCCATTTATATTGATGTCGGTTATAAAGCTACTCGTAGAATTATTATCAAAAAAGTGTTGAGTTGTTACTTGGATATTCATCAGTTAGAAACTATTGACGAAAATTATAAAAGTCAATTGCTTGAATATTGTCAAAAAAATGGAAGACTCGTTACTTACGCTGTCCTTTCTAAATATAAATTAGACAATAGAGATCGTTTTAAAGTGGCTGTTATGGTCGATGGTAAAAAAGTAGCTACCGCAGATGACTATAATAAGAAAAGTGCCGAACAATCAGCTTCTCATAAAGCACTTGACTCTTTTGGCATCTTAGGGGGAGATCAAGTTCCTAGTTAGTTAGCACATCTCATACATTTCGTACTTTCAGGCATAAACATCAATCGAGCTACTTGTATTGGGCGTTTGCAATTTTCACAACTGCCAAATCCTTCTTTATCTATATTGGTTATCGCAATTCGCAATTTACTTATCTTTCGCCTCGCAGAACGCAAAGTCGCTTCTGCTACACTTTTATTATTGATTGCATCCATTCTACTTATTCGACCAATTGAATTTTCTGGAGCAATGGGTTTAGTATTCTCTTCTAAATGTGCAATTTCTTTCTCTGCTTGAGCAATTCTTTCTAAGATTTTTTTTCGTAATTTTTCTTTTTCTTTGGCATCCATTTCTATAATTTAATTTATTTTCATAAGTCAAGTTACACATTTTATTTTTGATGCTCAAATAAGTAGGTGGACATTATGTTGTTTTGTGTGTTTTTTTTTTTTAACCATCAATTTCCAATCAGTTTCAAAACAAAATCCATTTGACTATCTTTGTGATCTATAAAATCTTGATAGGATTGCGTCACAAAATGATTAGGTAACACTCCCCTACCATACAATTGATTGGGCTTTTCATCCACATATTGCTGTAAATTGACAATAGAAAAAAAGTTCTAATTTTTGATTTTGGCAAAACATACGCTAAAGGAATATGCCCATTATGACCATAATATCCCCCAGCCGTTTCTTCACCTATACTAGTTGTAGTTGAGTCATTAACTAAAAGTGCTGCAAAATTACTGCCTGCGGAAGCCACTTCTGATCCAATTAACAGATAAATTTTTCCATCAAAAGCATTTTTGTGAGGAGTTCTTAGGATTTGGTCATAAGCTTCATCATTTTAATAATATCGCCCATTCCTATTGATGGAAAATTCCTTTCTTAGGGTTCTATTGTAAAGTAGCCATGCACCCAATGGACGTAAAAATCTAGGAACTTTTGTATCAATATATTTAAGATTAGGAAGTTTTCTAAAGCTAATCCAAGCAGATTTATTTTCTCTAAAATTTCGCTTTGTATATTTTGCATCAATAATATTTCCATCTGTAGTGTAGTATTTAAATAAATTTTGGAATATGACTTCTACCTTTTCGTTGTTTATGGATAAAATTTCAGCTTCCAATGGAATTTCTTTATTTATAGCATTCATTAATAATTTACCTTCTATTCTAATTAAAGGATAGGGGAAATAACCTTTGGACTCTTGCTTCATAGATTCGGAAATAGGCCCTGCCACCCATGTACCGTTGTGACAACTGCCTTCAAAATCTTCTAATTTAACAAGTATATTGTAGAAATCCAAATAAGTATTGGATTGGTCAACCTGGTGAAATGCCCATTGAAAAATACTATCAATTTGTTGTTTTGTACGAAATCGGTATATTCCAGAATTAGCATTTTCTCTTATTTCTTTAAAAATAGGCAGATCCTTTTTCATATCATCCCTTGAAAAAGGAGCATCCAATGATTGAGCGATTAGAAACTAAACGTTAAAAATCACCACTAAAATTAAAATTATATTTTTCATAAATTTGTTTTTGACAAAATTAGGAAAACTATGTCTTAGGCACTTGTATAATCTTGGTGGATTAAAATTATTAAGTAGCTGAACATATGTTTTTATGTGTATATTTTTAAATAGATTTTGTTCAAATCGAAGGAAAAAGCACAGTAATAGCCTAGCTATTGCGAGCATTTTTTGCTGAAGAGTTGAGCAAAATCTATAAAAAAGATATATGGAAAAATATGTGTCCATCTACTTAAGAATTTTGATATTTCCTTGGTGCTAAGCCTACAAATCTCTTAAACGTTTTGGAAAAATGAGCAAGATCTGAAAAATCAAATTCAAAAGCCAGTTGCGTCAATTCAGTATTTTTGTCAATCAATTCTTTGCTTGCAAAAATTTTCTTCATCAAGATATAATTGGCTGGTGACATTCCTGTTGATAATTTAAATTTCTTTGCAAATCCGAACTTATTGATATTGGCTATTTTTGCCAATTGATCCAAAGTCATCATAATTTGCTTTAACTCCCATTTTTTTTAAGGCATCTTTACTCACTTCAAATGAAGGGCAAATCACTGACCTATAGCATGTTATACTACTATATGTTGGGCTGCTTTTCATTGTAGCAAATAGTAATATCGCCAAATGACGACTTCCTTTATAAGTTTTTGGAACTGTTTTAGCATATTTGGAGTTAAATTTTATCTTTGTTCCTGTTCGCAATTGTAATTCTACATCGCGATTAATT
>CAMZLN010000194.1 GCA_947311465.1 uncultured Saprospiraceae bacterium | reverse complement strand
GAATGTCCATTGACGATTCGCGTTCCACGGAAGGTTTGATAAACAAAATCTGGTTTATCTTGTGCTGATACATTTATCGCTAAAAAAAATACTAAAAAATGAAAAACCTTACATTATTAATAATAATTTTTTTAGCGATAAATGTATCAGCACAAGATAAACCAGATTTTGTTTATCAAACCTTCCGTGGAACGCGAATCGTCAATGGACATTCAGTGGAGATGCAAAATGAAGGAGAGTTAGATTTCATCATTGGACATAGATTTGGAAGAATCAATGGCGGTGCTTATGAGTTTTTCGGGTTGGATCAAGCAACAATGCGACTAGGATTTGATTATGGAATCAAGAAATGGGTAAATATCGGAATTGGCAGAAGTACTGTCGGTAAAATGCTAGATGGTTATATGAAATTTAGAATTTTGCGTCAAGCAAAAGGAGATTGGTTTCGACCTATATCAATCACGGCAGTCTCTTCATTCGCAATAAATACCTTGAAGCCCGTAGATGATTTACATCCAATACCGATGTATTCCAGATTTTCATATTCAACACAATTATTGATGGCTAGAAAATTTGGAGATCGTTTTTCTGTCCAATTAATGCCAACTTATGTCCATTACAATTTGGTGAAAACAAGAGCGGATCACAATGATGTATTTTCAGCAGGAATAGGATCAAAATACCAAATAACTAAGAATTTAGGAATCACAGCGGAGTACTATTTCAATATTCCACCCTTTTTTCCAGATGAGACTAAGAAAAATTCTCTTTCTTTTGGATTGGATATCAATACAGGAGGACACGTTTTCCAAATTCATTTTTCAAATTCAGCGGGAATGATTGAACAAGCTTTTATAGGAAATACAACAGGAAATTGGTTGGATGGGGATATCCATTTAGGATTTAATATGGTTCGTACATTTAAGTTGAAGGGGAGGAGGTATTAGTGCATCAAAGTCAAATCCCCCACATAATCCAAAACTTCCCCATCAATATACTTAACAAGAGCAGTATAGATATAAACTCCTTGATCCGCTTCTTTGCCATTGATTAATCCATCCCAACTAAAATGTCGGTCATTGGGTTGGAAGTCATAGTGTGCGCAAATTTTACTTCCCCATCGATCATAAATTTCAAAAGAAACGATTGATTCAATACCGATACCGCCAAAAAGGAAGAATTCGTCATTGATGCCATCATAGTTGGGAGAAAAAACATTTGGAATATAGATATTTCTTTTTTTATTGACCGTAATATTGAGTTTATCTTGAATTTCGCAACCATTTTTATCTACAATTCGGACTTCATAGTTTTGAGATTTTAGTGGAATAAAATTATGATTTAAACAAGTATCACATTCAAAATTGGGCATCCAAAAAATACTATCGATAGAAGATTCTGGAAAATTAATATCACAATTTAGATTTACATCTTCTCCTAAATTGACAAATAAGTCGGATCCTAAATCGATGATTAATTCGGATTTTTCAATAATCTGGATGGTCGTATCCCATTCACAACCCGTTGCATCTTGAATGACGATGTGGTAATTATTTTCTGTCAAACTATCAAAAATAGTATTTTCTGAAAAAGTTAAACTATCAAGAGAATACAAATAGGGGAGCGTTCCCCCGTCAACTCTATCAATAATAATATGACCTGTGTATCCATAGCAAGGTTGATAAGTAGAGAAATCTGCTCCAGTAGGTTTTTTGTCATTTAACGTGACAAGTACACCTTTAGACGCAGTACATTCGTTATCAATATTGGTTACAAGCAAGTTGTAAATACCAGGCTGATCTATAGTTGCTGTTAAATTTTGGTCATTAAATTGAAAATTATTACCCGTAGAGCTCAAGGAATATGTGAAATTATCTCCCACAGAAGAGCCAATACCATCGAGTGTCAAGGACGGTACAATACAGTTCAACTCTCCTCCACCATGTAACCGAGCTACAGGTGTAGCAATATCAGCAGTAACTTCCACAAGAGCAGTTGCAGTGCATCCAGTAGCTGGATTAGTGACAAGTACTTGGTACAAACCAGGTTCATCCACCAATGGATCAGCAGTATTTTCAAAGGATACAATATTCGATTCGATAGTTGACCAAAAAAAAGAATTATCAGCATCATCACTATTTGCATGCAAATAAATACTACTTTTGGAAACACAATTGATTGTATCAGGTTGTTGAATATCTGCTAAGGGATTGGGATAAATGGGAATGATTATTTCAGTTGAATCAATACAGGCCCCATCGTTTTCAATCACCAGTTTATAGATACCAGGTTGATTAATTTCTATATCTGAAGAATTAGAATTTGAAATAATATTTCCATTAGGTGTTGACCAATGATAAGTCAAATTTGCATTTGGAGAAGTGCCTACGGATTCCAAAATAAGAGAACTATTGACACAAAGACTACCTACTGGTTTTATTTCAGCATGAGCGGGAGAAAGAGTATTTCCTTCTAAAAGTTTATAGCTATAATCACAAACGTCTCCACCTTTTCCGTCCATCATCAAGTAGTAAGTTTCTCCAATGATTAGATTTTCTGCTTTCAAGGTCGCTTTATCACTTACAGGATCCAAACAATTTGAAACGGATTGAAACTGTCTACAATTATCTGTAGAGAAAAATTGAGCTTGAAGACCATTATTTTTATTACAATTCGATACTGTAATTTCAATAATAAATTCAGTTGAACCAGCGATAAATGATACCCAATTGTTATTTTCAACTTGTCCACAAAATGCATCTGGAGTTCCAGAGTTAACTGCTGCAGAATTATTGGAACAATATCCGTCTAAATCACATAAAAGTGGTGCTTCTAGACAAGTATTCGAAGGAGGCAATGGAAAATTACAGGGTTGAGCAAAGCTAAACTCAAATACCAATAGAAAAAGCAAACTTAGGAATAAACGTCTCATAAGAATGGAAACAATTATAGCATCGACTCATTTTTTGAGTCGATGCTATATAGATTATAAAATTGTTATTTTTTGAGTAATCTCAAATTCATCGGCTTTTACTTTTACAAAATAAACACCTGGAGTGATATTATTTTTATCTACATTAATTACGGATTTGTAATTTCCTAAAGCATTATGTTGAGTATTTTCAATGCCAATATTAATTTGTTGTCCCAAAGTAGAATACAAAGAAATCTGAATATCCATTGATTTTTTTAATGAATATTCTATTACAAATTCAGATTGAGCAGGATTAGGATAAACAATCAAATCAATATTTTGATTCAGGTTGTCAATTCTAGATGTTTTATCAAATACAGCGGTTAGTGATTCAGAATTGGTCAAATTCAAGATAGCTTCTTTATCTGTAATATTAGGAGAGATTACATTTCCATTGGTCGTTTTCCAATGACTGAATTTATAATCGTCATTTTCCACCTTAGCTTTTAAATTATTGTCCATTCCACCAAAGTAAGCTCCATTCCAAGGGAAATTTTTGATTTTTATAGTATTGAATTTAATAGAACCTGCACCTTCGGGTTCTACATTAAGTGTCAAATCATAAGGACCAGATAATTCTTCAAAACAAGAAATCATTCCATCATCTAAGAGATCACATCTTCTATTGATAAAAGTTTTCAATTTTTCAACATTTCCTTTCCACTCGTTCATGGAGCCACCCCACCGCTCAATTTGAGCAGGCATTTCTGGTTCGATTACGGCGAGCATTCTATCTAATGTACTATTCATGTTTTCACAACTATAGACTGTATTCATTAAATCGGCTTGTCTTTGATAGTATAATTTTCGAAATTCAGGACTTTCTTTTTGGAGTTTGATAAAAAGTTTTTCATGTTTTCCTACATTGCCACTTACTAAAGATCCATTGTCTTCTGTACTAAAATAATCATAAATTTCCTGACAATCTGAATCCCATTCGTCGCTACAACAACCTTCAGAATACAAAGTAACTAAAAGGAAGTTTTCATCATCCATAGTATAAGGAGCAGACCCGTCTAATATGGTTTGGCAAGTATCAGATTGTTCAGATAATTTATCGTAGAATGTTTGACAATAAGAGTCCCAAATTTCAGTACAACAATAATTTATTTTATTGACTACTTTGATAAAGTTGGTGTCATTAGAAGTGTATGGACATGATTTATTTAATATCGTTGCACAATCTGAAAGATTTTCAGGTAATTCTTGATCAAAAGCAAAGAATTCATCCATTGCATCTGAGATTTCATAAATATCACAAGGCTCAGCAGTTGGACCTTCATTCGGAACGCCCGTATAATTGATATAATAATCAAAAGTAGCATCCATATCCCAAAGTAAATAGCCCCATTTTTTATGTTTTCCTTTTTTGTTTGTACCTCTCCACCAGCCAGTATTGTAGTTCAACCAATCTACCGCTACCACATTTTGGTTGGCAACAAAATAATCGATAAAACTAGTCATATTGATTTCATCTTTCACTTTAGCATAATTTTCATCAATAGACATATCGTTGTCAAGAACGAAATCTCTAATTTCATACCAATCATCAAAAGCATCTTTTCCTCCATATTGAGCTTTAGTTTCATCCCAAGTTGTAAGAAATTGAAGATCATATTTTCCTTGTTTATAGTATTCCTTTGTATAGTCATGATCTACTGGACGCTCTCTCATTCCATAAGGTCCCCAATATTTCCCATTTAAAAACAAGATAACTCTTTCAACGGCTCTTGTATCCAACTCCATTCCACCTTCTCTTGCAAGTTCTTGTACATATTCATCACGGATATGCGTACTTCCACGATGATCTTCATTATTTACACCTTCTTCTTGTGAAATAGCGGGATAATTATCATCCCCTGAATTTCTAAACATAAATTTTTGGTATTCATCACGATCTGAATAGGAGAATAACGGAGCTTGAACAGCTTTAGAATATCCCATTTCATCTCTAGATATCCAATCAATACTTCTGTGTTCCAATTCCCAAGAATCTTGACCATGGCGATTTAAGCTTCCAAAAGAAGTAGCTTGTCTTTTTTTGTTAGTATCAAAATACTCAATTGATCCAATAGGTATTAACTCTCCATTGCCATTAGCAAGGTCAATTACATCATCTGCTCCGACTGAAAATACAGCCAAGGTGAAGCTTTCATTTATAAAATAAGTATTGAAATCCATTTTACCAAGGAGTACATTTTCTGTATCATTTGGAAAGGATTGTGCTTTAATAATAGCTGTCTTAGACACGGTGATAGGGGCACTATACACAGGAGAGTCCACCGTTGGATTGTCTCCATTTGTTGTATATCTCAAAACAGAATCATCTTCATTATTTGTGATAGAAACGGTTTGATTGTCATCATAAAAACCCGCTTCAAGACTCATCGTTGGAGCCACGGTATAATGATTGTATTTTGGAGCATCATTATTTGATGTTTTCAATGTAGGCGATGTACATATTTTCCATTCACCACTTCCGTCAATGCTTTTTGCCATACTATGTTCCACCAAGGTGATGTTCATTTCGATATCTTCTATAATATTTTCGGAAGCATCAGATAATACGATTCGATCTTTGCCAGAAGTTTGGGAAAGTTTAAAATTAGTATGAAAAGTATCTTGATTGAACTCGTCTCGACCTGAGCACCAAAATACTAGGAAGCCATTTGCTGGCATAATTGTCCCATTAGGAATTTCCCATTTGGTAGGTTTTGAAGTTTTATCAGAAAGAAACCAACCACTGATATCCGTTTCAGTATCGCTTGTATTATACAATTCAATCCAATCTTCGGTTTTTCCGTAATTATCCAAAAATGAATGCAAGTTGGATGCAGAATATTCATTGATTACCACCTGTGCTTGGAGTGAAATTCCGAATAAGGAACAGATGGCGATAGCAAAAAAAGTAATGTTTTTCATAATTAATACAAGTTAAGGTTTATAGATGAATTGTAAGATTTGATGTTTTCTTATAAGCAATAAAGTACCTAATACAAAAGACGCCAACACCGTAATCAGTATGGATGTATTGTAAGGATGAAAGATCTAGCATTTAAGAAAATTTATATAAAAATAAGGTATTTCTACTCAATACAATAATGACGTAAATCCAACGGCTTTCCCCCTATCAAAGAAGGGGAAAAGATGAATATATTGGAAAAAAATGTCCTTTTCAAAGTTCCCAAGTTCAAAAACGATACATCAAAGATGCTAAAAATCTACTTCTCTGCGACATAAAACAAATCAAAACAACTATCTGTCGCCTGTTTTACAAAGTAATCATCCATAACAATATCAGAAACGAGATCAGTATTTTCTTTGAGTAATTTTTTGCGATTCATACGATTGAGAATATCGTAAGGGATTTGAAGGATTTGTCTAGGAAGGCGATATTGAAGATTAAAGATATCAAAACGAGTAATTTTATGAACAGATTTTTTATTCTCTTCATAATATTTCATGATTTTATCGTTCCCAAGTACTCCTTTTTTATCAACTTTAGAGAAAGATTTTTTTAGTAAAACATCCAATTCGTCCACAGTATATTCTCTGATATGCCAAGGATTTCTCGTAATGGACATTTTTTTATTGGGCGTAGTAACGATAAATTTACCCCCTTTTTTCAAAACTCTGTGTATTTCAGAAACAAAAAGACCATCATTTTGAATATGTTCTATCACTTGAAAAGAAATCACAAAATCAAAACTATTGTCTTCAATTCCTTTGAGTGGTGGCACATTCATTTGCATGAATTTGACATTGGATCTAGCTTGGATTTCTTTTTTTGAAAGTTCGTCCGTTTCAAATTTATCGATGGTCACAAATTCATCAGCATGGTCGGCAATTATTTCGATTCCATAACCACTACCTGTTCCGATTTCTAGTACCCGACCAGAAACCAATTTTGCAGCTTCAACATAGGCGAGAACAGATCTTTGATAAACAAAATTGTCGGATTTATCTTTGTGAGAGACACGTTCTGCGGTTTGGATTTTCATAATTTTCAAAAACTAGTTATTAAAATATATTTTCACCACCAAGTACACAAAGACCACAAAGATTTTAAATAAGAAATTTTTAAAAAAAACGGGTACTCTATCCTTAATGGCTTTTGAATCGATAAAAGTAAAAAAGATTTATATGAACACAAAGGATAGAACGGTTTATGTTGGAAAATGTTTTTACCTGCCGTTCTACTATTTCAACTTAGACATCCCCCCATAATAAATCAAAAACCATTCGCCGCTCATTTGAGCGAATCTACGTTCCAAGCCATAACCACCAGGATGATAAATATATTCAGTAATAGAAGTAGTATCTAAAATGGTATAGTGTTTCTTAAATTCTTGAATTTCTATAGGTCTATGCAGTTGCCAATCCGATTGTTCCCAATGAAAATTTTCAGAATCAACAGTATCTAAAGATCCAGGTGTACCACTTAAAGGAAAAGCAATATGATTCATTTGATACACACTATCCGTATGAAAACGCTCATAAAAAGTGCTAAAACTATTGGGAAGTTTTGAATCTATTTGTCTATTGGATTTAGACTTACACCCTATCAATGATGAAAGAAAGGAAATAAAAAGAACTATTCTAAAAACCATAAAAACACTATTTTAATAAATAACCAATAACTCACAACCAATCACCCACAATCCACAACCCAAATACAACGCTAAGATATCAAATTTCCGTATCTTTCATTAAAACCTTTTATTCCTTGAATACCACCTGTATGAATGGCAACAATGGTAGAACCCCTAGGGAAATATCCTTTTTTAATTAAATCAAATACTCCAAAAAGCATTTTTCCATTATAAATAGGTTCGAGTTGAATATTAGTTTCCATTTTAAAGTTATTAATAAAATCGACCAATTCAGGTTTATATTTTGCAAAACCACCAAAATGATAATCCGTATTGACTTCCCAATTATCAAATTTATCATCATTGATTAAGTTTTTAATATCATTGGTATGAAAATCTCCTTTTAATGCGGAAAAAGCAATGACTTTGGATTTGTTTTTTGTTCCTAGAATCATCCCACTTGCCGTACCGCCTGTTCCACAACCCACAGTCCAATAGTCAATTTTTGTATCAATTTGTAAAATTGATTCCGTAATGATTTCCTCACAGCCGCTTAAAGCAAATTGATTAGTTCCACCTTCAGGCACTATGTATATGTGTCCATATTTTCGAATAAGTTCATTTTGAAAAGATTTTTCATTTTTTAATCTATAATTTGATCGAGAAATAAAATGAAGTTGCATTCCCATCTCTTTAGCAGAAGATAATGTATTATTTGAAATCGAATTTTCTTCTCCTCTGATGATGCCAATAGTCTTAAACCCAAATTCTTTTCCAACGGCGGCAGTAGCATGGATATGATTTGAAAATACACCACCAAATGTCAGTATCGTATCAAATCCTTGTCTTTTAGCTTCGATGATATTGTATTTCATTTTCCGCCATTTATTTCCAGAAACAAGTGGATGCGTCAAATCATCACGCTTGATAAAGAGTTTGATTTGATGCTTTTTAAGAACATCTAGCTCTAGAAGAACAATTGGAGTAATTTTCATTTTATAGAAAATGGTTATTGTAAAAGAAAACGCCAAAGTTACAAAAGATTTTTAATTAGGAATTGAGAATTACGAATTACGAATTTGCTGCTATTACTTTCTCTTTCTAATAATTCTTTTCATAAACGACAAACTCATTTTTATCACAATTTTTTTT
>CAMZLN010000193.1 GCA_947311465.1 uncultured Saprospiraceae bacterium | reverse complement strand
ATTCTGTACCAACTTCTACCCCACTCTTTGCATTGAGAAGTACAACTCCTGTATCTGCTACTTTCAATGCAGCAACAACTTCACCAACAAAATCATCTGAACCAGGTGTATCTAAAATATTAATTTTCGATGATTTCCAAGATACATGCATCAAAGATGTAAAAATTGAATTTCCTCTTTCCTTTTCAATATTTGTAAAATCCGAAGCTGTATTTTTATCTTCAATACTTCCTCTTCTTGAAATTTCTTTCGCTTCAAAGAGCATTGATTCAACAAAGGTGGTTTTACCCGAGCCGGAATGTCCCAACAAAGCGACATTCCTAATGTTTTTTGTAGTATAGTCCATAATAAAAATTATTAAACAGCATTATGTGGTCAATATCAACCAAAATAAAGCTTTAAGATATCAATAATTAAACAACCAAACAAAATATAAGTTAAAAAATTTCCTTCATAATTAAGATTTTTAGAATTTGCATCATTCTGAATTATAATTTGGACTACAAGGGCATTTACAAAATTTATAACATGACAAAAATCACTCTCAATTGACAAAAATCATCTTTTATCCATCTCTCTGAAAAAGGTTAAAAATTCAAGATTTGAAGAAAGACTATTGGATGGCTCCAAAATATCAATCACTATTTTACTTGCATTCCCAACAGGGATATTTGGGTACTTATGATCTCTTGAAAAATGTGCAAATTTCATCATCAAAAAAGCATCAAACCAGTGATAAAATCGACCAATGAATGCTTCTTTCGACCCAGAATTTTGTCGAATTTCGTTCATCTTATTCTTCCAAGATATAGATTCTAGAAAATCAAAAACTATTTCTGGAATTAAACTATCATCAATATCACTATCATATAAATTCACTGCTAATTGGAGAAAGATTTTTAAATCAAAAAAAGATTGCGGGTGATAAGTTTGTAATTCCTTATTTTCGGCAATTATTTCTCCTACGGCTCTCCCCGTTCCAAATGGGACTCGCGATGAAATACGAGGTGAAGGAATCACTTTTGTAGATTTCAATTCAGAAAAAGTAGCAAAATGAGTGAATTTATGCAAAAAATAAAAATCTTCGCCTGCTTTACGTTTATTCATGCCCCCCTGCTTTTGGTAGGCATCACAGCGCACTGCCATACTTGACCCAATAGTTTGGAATGCATAATCATATCCAATCAGTTTTTGAATGTGAACATAATACCTTAAATGTAATTCATAATCAATTATTGCTTTATAAATTTCCTTTGAAAAATCAGTACCACTAACTGGATGTTCATAGTGAATGGTACAGGCAGGCGTATTGGGATAGGTAATAAAATGTTTTTCAATCTCTACAAAATAATTATTGACACAATGACTATCCGCATCAAAACAGACAATCACCCCCTTGGGTTTTCCAATTTTCTCAAACCGCCGAACAGCTTCATCCATACCAATTTTTCTTGCTAAGCCAACACCTGCCGTTTTTTTAGGAAGATCACCTTTATATATGGTATGAAATTTTAATTGAGTCGTGTTATTTCGATTTCCAAAATCAAGTGCTTTTTCTAAAGTTTTTAAATTTTGGTCTTTTATTTTTTCGAAATCATTCATTCCATTGTTAATTATTGTAATCACTTCCACAGCACATTTAGGAAGATTGGCATTGAGCAATGATTCAAAAGAATCCATGAGTTCAATTTCATTATGACATGGAATGACAACAATAATTCCCAGATTTTCATTAGGATTATCAATAATCAATCTTGGAAACAAAGTTTGCCTTTCTAAGTATCTGCTCATCAAACAAAGGTATAAAAAGAGATTGAGTAGTCAGCAATAAGATGCTAATTTTCAATATGTTAATTTTTAAAATCATACAACAAGGTATCAGCTATGTCGTTTTGAGATAAAGACAATGAAAAATGAATAATTTCATTCCAAATAAAACCTTTTGCACGTTTATTGCATCATATATGTATAGCGTATTTTAAATTCTTAAGAAAGTGTTAAATAACACCAATAATTCGGATTAACAAAATAAAAGCCTTATATTTACAATAATATTAATCACAAATATTTATTTCTCTAAAATTAAAACCCAATTAAGTTATGAAATTCCAATTCCTTTCCGCAGTACTTTTACTTTTCGTTTTTTCGGCATGTGCACCAGAATCAACTACACAAGAAGATGTAAAACTTGATCAAACAGAGTACGATTATAGTATTAACGTGCCCAACTCAGCAAAAAATGAGTTAGCCAATTACTATTCAAATTCTGTTGGCAATACAAACCCAGATGTAACCAATGCAGGAGCAGCACTAGGACGAGTATTATTTTATGACACAAAATTATCCATTAATAATGAAGTTTCCTGTGGAACTTGTCACCATCAAGATTTAGCATTTGCAGATGGAAAAAACCTTACAGAAGGTTTTAATGGTCAATTAACAGTTAGAAATTCAAAAGCGATTACCAATCCATATTTTGCAAATAATCTATTTTGGGATGGACGTGCATCTGATGCAATGAACTTGACGCTTCAACCCGTTTCCAATCATATTGAAATGGGAATGGAAGACATGGATTTTTTAGCAAAAAAACTTTCTAAGACTAATTATTATACTGATTTATTCAAAAAAGCATATAATTCTTCTGATATCACAAGTGAAAAAATTTCAGATGCCATGGCTCAATTTTTATGTTCAATGACAACTTTTGAATCTAAATATGACGAAGGAATAAAGAGTAATTTTTCAAACTTCACGGCTTTGGAATTAAAAGGAAAAAGACTTTTTGAAGGATCAAAATACTTTTGCCAAGGATGTCATTCTGGTATTACATTTGATGCTGAGAATCAATTTTCGTATTATGGTGGATCTCAAAATGGTGCTACCAATATCGGATTACCATTGACGAGAGACAAAGGAATCAATGATGAGGGTAGATTTAGAATTCCTTCATTAAGAAATGTTGAAAAAACTGCCCCTTACATGCACGATGGTAGATTTGCGACATTAGACCAAGTAATTGACCATTATAGTAAAGGTATCGAAATGCAAGAAATGTTGGATCCTAGATTCAAAAATGGTAATCAAGCAAAGAAATTTAATATATCTGATGATGAAAAAGTAGCTTTGGTAGCATTTTTAAAGACATTAACAGATGAAAAATATTTAACAAATCCTAAATATAGTAATCCATTCTTATAGGTTTCGGATTCACAATAGGAAAAGCGAAACCTAGATGTTCTAGGTTTCGCTTTTCAGTTTTTAAGCAACAAAAAATTCAATCATGAAAAAACTTATTCTTTTACTTTTTATAGCTGGTGGCTTTTTTGCCTGCGATAGTAATACGGTTGAACCAACGGATGTTCAACCATCATTGCCAGAAACGGCGTATAACTATTCAGATTTAAAAGTTCCTACACAAGATCAATTTTCTTTTCAAGAATTACAAGCAAATAGTGCTAATCCAAAAGTAACAGATGATGGTGCTACTTTGGGTAGAGTATTATTTTATGACAATAAATTATCTATCAATAATAAGGTATCTTGTGGAAGTTGCCATCTTCAAAGCAAAGCGTTTGCTGACAACAAAGATTTCAGTGAAGGATTTGAAGGAAGACTTACAGAAAGAAATTCCATTGCCATCATAAATCCGAACTATTGCCAAAACTTATTTTGGGATTCAAGAGCAGGTTCTGCCTTAGATTTGACGCTAAAGCCTGTTCAAAACCATATTGAAATGGGAATTGAAGATTTAGATTTTTTAGCAAAGAAACTTTCAAAAGTTGATTATTACAAAGACTTGTTTCAAAAAGCGTATGGAAGTAATGAAGTTACTCCACAAAAATTATCAGATGCGGTTGCACAGTTTTTATGTTCAATGACAACATTTGATTCAAAATTTGATAGAGGAGTTAATTCTAATTTTTCAAATTTTACTGCTCTTGAAAGAAAAGGTGAACAATTATTTAATAGCTCTGAATTAAAGTGCGCTTCCTGTCATAGTGGAATAACCTTCAATGCAGAATTAAATACATCATCTTATTCTCAACCCGATGTGAAGGGTGCTACTAATATTGGATTAGATCGTAAAAGTAAAGATAAAGGAAAAGAAGATGGTAAATTTAGAATTCCATCTCTTAGAAATGTTGAATTGACTGGTCCATACATGCATGATGGTCGTCTCAAAACACTAGAAGAAGTGATAGATCACTACAGCAACAAGATTCAATATAGTGAACATTTGGACATAAAGTTTAAAAATGGGAACAAGGCAGTTAAGTTAAATATTTCAGACGATGATAAAGCTGCTTTGGTTGCGTTTTTGAAAACATTGACTGATGAAACATATATTTCTGACCCTAAATATAGTGATCCTTTTGTGAAATAATGAAGATTTATAATTGTGATTAACAAAAAAAAATACTTTCTAATTGATTTAGAAAGTATTTTTTTTGTTTAATAATTTAAGTCCGATGAAATTCATTTCGTCAAACAATTTGATCTACAATCACCCACCCCTATTTCTTAACCATTTTAATGATTTGTTCCTTACCGTTTGCATTCATTTGAAAAGTAGCTTTAACATCATCAATTTCTAAAATTTTAATAGCTTTTTTCAAACGCTCATCATGAGTAGTATCCTGAAAAATAATTCGATCTGCATCCATGTGGAAATTGCCCGCTTCCTTTAAACTAAGAAATTGAAAATCATATACACCCTCTTTTGTAAAATTAAACTTTACATCAGCAGGATTTAACTTCATAGGTTTGCCCATTTCAGTAACTTCTGTTCCTTCCCAACTACCAATCAATTTTGGAATAAATTCATTCTCACAAGAAGACATCACAAATACAATCAAAAATAAAAATGCGTATTTCATAAAAAAAATAATTTGAAAAATTAATAATATTTCATAAAGCTAACTAAAGTTTTCATGAAAATAAAAAAGGAAATGTTAAATATTTTCATTCTTCTTCGTCAACGGGTTCAATTGATAGATTCTCATCCTCATCTTTTCTGATTTTTATCAAATTTCTATTGACCAAAATACTTGCATTGAGTTCAAACCCTATCAGAAGAATAAATGCATTGATTTGAATCCATAACATAATCACCATAATTGTCCCAATTGGTCCATATAAGGAATCATATTTACTATATGGAGAATTCACAAAAAGAGCGAATCCAAGACTAGAAAGTAAAGATAAAATAGTAGCCATGGAAGTTCCTGGATTAGAAATTGGAAATTTTTCATTAACCGAAGGACCATACCTATATATAACACCAATACCAAAATAATAAAGAGCAATCACCGCTAGCCATCTAAGAATTGTGATAAAAAAGCTAATAACACCGTCGTTTGCAATAAATTCTCCAACCCAAAGAATAATTGAATTACCAAAAATAATCAAAAATACAGAAGCAAGAACTAAAGCAACCATTATTGACGTCAATTGGATACTAACCAATCTTTTTGTAATAAAATTTCTTGGTTTAAATGATGAAGGATAAGATTTTTCAAAACCACTCATCATAGACATCATTCCATTGGAAGAATAATATAAAGCAAGAAAAAAACCGACAGATAATAAACCGAATCTTGGTTTGAACAATACACTATCAATAAACTCAAGCAATGGAGCAACTACACTAGCGGGAATAATATGAACTGATGATAATAACACCTTAAATTGAGCAATAACCGTTTGACTAAGATCAATTTCACCATTGACACGCACCATCAAATCGTCTGATATAAATGGCGTAATATAATCTGCAAAAAGTGGAAGAACCAAAGGTATCAAAGTAAAAAAGGAAATCAACATCGGAAAGAGTGCGAGAAAAAAACTAAAAGCAATAGAATTAGCCCTAGTCACAATACTTTCCCTTTTCAACTCCCTATAAATAAATGCAACCACATCAAAGATAGGTACATTTGAAAATCCAGGCAATGAATTATTGCGTGACCATTTCACAACCAATTGGGTGATGGAATGATTTTTAAAATAATTTTGAATAAAACCCTCCTTAAATAAATTCAATCTATTTTTCATTTTGTTCAAAGAATGGAATAAGTTTCTCCACAAAAGAAGCGGGCGCATCAATACGTTTTTTTTCTACAGCATCAATAAAGCCAAGTTTGACGGTCCCACCATTTACTAATTTCCCACTTTCATTAAATAATTCCATGTGAAAGATAATACTTCTCTCTGGAATTTCTTTGATTGTTGTTTGAACGGTAATTAAATCATCATAAAAGACAGGTCTAGTATATCGTACATTCAGAGTCATCACAGGCATCATAACTTTTAGCTCTTCCTCCATCATCCGATATGTCATCCCGAGTGCCCTCAGCATTTCAACCCTTCCAACTTCATAATACAAGGCATAATTTCCATAGTATAAATATCCCATTTGGTCCGTTTCACCATATCTCACTCTTACTTTTGTTTGATGTACATACATGCTTTAACTATTAATATTTTTGAATTGTAAAATTAGCTTTTTTTTAGTAATAATGTAATTCTAATGCGAAAAATGAAAGATTCTAGATTCTAGACTAAAATTCCTTCAAACTAAAATAATTTTCCAAGAAAAATTCCGAAAACATACCTGTTTCTAACCAATTTTATCCGTTTTCTAACAAATTTAACCAAAACAATAAAAAAAAATAAAAAAAATTACTTTTGTAAAAAAAATATCCTTACCTTGCAGTCATTATATTATCAATTTAATTTATTACAATGAATAAAGGTACAGTAAAATTCTTCAATGAGTCTAAAGGATTCGGATTTATTAGTGAAGAAGGAACAAACAAGGAGCATTTTGTACATGTTTCTGGATTAATCGATGAGATTAGAGAAGGAGATGCAGTAGAATTTGATTTAACAGAAGGTCGTAAAGGACTTAACGCTGTTAATGTTAAAGTAATATAATTCTATATTCTCTTTAAAGTTATAGAAGCCCGTCAGATTTATTTCTGACGGGCTTTTTTGTTCTGTGTAATATTTTCATTCCTTTTTCAAGAAAATCCAAACCTACCAATTATTAAAAGCCGCATTAAAAATATCTTCATACAACTGTTTATAGATTGTAGTAATTGCTTCATCTTCAATATCCGATAAATTTTTAGACGATGGAAAATCAAAATAGAAAGAAAACGACCTACTCCAATCTTTTTCTTCGTCCTTGTTGTTGATAAAATCAACCTTGACCGCTATCGTCAAGCGATTGAATGCAGTCGTTTCGCCTGGCTTTGGAGCTACAGAAGAAACACTATATTGAGTAAAGGTACCAGAAAATTCAATATCAGGATCAGTATCGTTATATTTCAAGCGGGTTTCTTGACGAATTTTCTGATTCAAGCCATCTTGAAAAGTAGTATTAATTGTTCCAGGCGCATTTTGAACAGAAATTTTAAAATTATCTATAAAAAAAGTATTGGTATCTGGCGAAATACTAATCCCTTTGAGTCGATAGCAACTCTGACTAGAAATAATTGAAAAAATAAAAACCAAAGATAGAATATTGAATTTATAAGTCATATTGTTTAATCTTTCGATAAAGAGTTCTTTCTGAAATTCCTAAATCATCAGCAGCATCCCGCCTACGATTTTTATGTTTTTTCAAAGCTTTTCGTATCAATTCTTTTTCCATATTTTCAATAGATAAACTTTCTTCTACAACTTCAGAATTCGCATATTGTTGTTTTGAATCATCGTCAATCAATATCGTATTTAATTCTGGATTACTTTCTGATGTATGTGGTGTAACGACACTTGGAGTGATAATATTTCTTTCTGTAGTCGGAGCAGGTAAAAAAGACGTTTCCAACTTATTAAAATTGGATAAATCAGACACATTCAAATCATTATTTCTTATCAATTCAAAGACCAAAGATTTTAAATCCGTCATATCTTTTTTCATTTCAAAGAGCAATTTATACAACATCTCTTGCTCTTGAAAGTCCGTAGCACTATTTGTTCCGACCAAAGTAGGAAGATTATTATGTTTAATATTCGGAATTGTAGAAAGTATAATCTCTGGAGTCATAATTCTTTCTTCCGCCAAAATAGATAATTGTTCTGCAACATTTTTAAGCTGTCGAATATTACCTGGCCATGTATAATTCTGTATCAAAAGTGCCGCTTCTGCTGAAAGACGAATGGGTTCAATACGATATTTTTCAGCAAAATCACTTGCAAATTTTCTAAAAAGCAATAAAATATCTTCTTTTCGCTCTCGTAGTGGCGGAATATGAATGGGCACCGTATTTAAACGATAAAATAAATCTTCACGAAATTTTCCTTTCTTAACTTGTTGAAATAAATCTTTATTTGATGCGGCAACAATACGAACATCCGTTTTTAATACTTTAGAAGTGCCGACTCTCATAAATTCACCAGATTCAAGAATCCGCAATAAAAAAGCCTGAGTATCAAGCGGCATCTCCCCTATTTCATCCAAGAACATTGTTCCACCATCCACCGTTTCAAAATATCCCAAACGATCTTTTGCGGCTCCAGTAAAGGCACCTTTTTCATGACCGAACAACTCCGAATTAATTGTTCCTTCAGGAATAGCACCACAGTTGATAGCCATAAAATTGTTATGCTTTCTAGGACTAAGATGATGTACCACTTTTGAAAATGCTTCCTTACCAACACCACTTTCCCCTGCAATCAATACAGTCAGATCCGTAGGAGCAACACGTATAGCAGTATTCAAAGCATGATTAAGCTTTTCAGAATTTCCAACGATTCCAAATCTTCTTTTTACAGCAAATAATTCATTTCCCATAGTATAATCGTATTAGATTAGTTCTCCCTTCAACGTTGCAGAAGTTGTGTCATTAACTTTCACATACACATAATCACCTGTTTTAACTTTATCATCTCTTTTAAAGACAATAACTTTGTTTTGTGAATTTCGTCCTTTTAAATAATCATCTGATTTCTTAGAAACACCATCAATCAATACCTTAAATGTTTTACCAATATCTCTTTTATTACTTGCAAAAGATACCTGACTTTGCACACGAATAATATCACTAAGCCTTCTTTTCTTAGTAGCGAGTGGAATATCATCTTCATACTTTTTTGCTGCCAAAGTCCCAGGTCTTTCAGAATAAAAGAACATATAAGACATCGTGTATTTTGCAAATTCAATAATGGAAAGACTATCCTGATGCTCTTCTTCTGTTTCTGTACAAAATCCTGTAATAAAATCCGATGAAATTGCACAGTCAGGAATAATCTTATAAATCGCATTGACACGATTTTCATACCATTCCCGATCATAAGTTCTATTCATCAACTTCAAAACTCTACTATTTCCAGATTGAACAGGCAAGTGAATATAATTACAAACATTCTCGTATTTCGCAATTATATGTAACAAATCATCAGTAATATCCTTTGGATGAGATGTTGAAAAACGAACTCGTAAATCAGGATGTACTAAAGCAACCATTTCGATTAACTCATGGAACTGTAGCGTCTTATTCGTTTCAGGATTTTCCCAACGATAAGAATCCACATTTTGCCCAAGCAACGTTACTTCCTTATAACCACGTTGTACCAAATCAGTAGCTTCTGCAACAATACTAAAAGCATTTCTACTTCTTTCTCTTCCTCTAGTAAACGGAACAACACAGAATGAGCACATGTTATCACAACCACGCATGATAGAAATAAAAGCTGAAATTTCATTAGAGCCGATTCTCATAGGTTTTATATCATCATAAGTCTCAATTCTCGAAAGTTTAACACTTACATTTTTTTCTCCTTTTTTTGAACGAATTAGATTTGGAAGGTCACGATAAGCATCTGGACCAACAACCATATCTACTAATTTTTCTTCGTCAAGAAACTTGGTTTTTAAACGTTCCGCCATACATCCAAGAACACCGATTTTCACATCACGGTTCTTCATTTTAGCTTTTGCAAAATGTCTTAATCGTTGTCGTACATTATGTTCCGCCTTTTCACGAATGGAACATGTATTGATAAACAAAAGATCAGCGTCTTCCATGTTGGTACTGTATTCGTACCCTTCTTCTCCAAGCAAAGAAGCGATAATTTCACTATCATTAAAATTCATAGCACAGCCATAACTTTCAATGTAATATTTTTTGGTCTTAGTATTGTTTTGAGCTCCTTTAGCAAAGACTTCCCCTTGCCTGCTCTCATCAATTTCCCCTTGTGATGCTAAAATATTGTCTTTTTTCATACGAATGATCTGATATCAAGTTGTTTAATACTTCTTTTCTAATTTGTGCAAAACTACGAAATTGTCATGGATTCTGCCAATTTGTCGGGTGATTTTTTAAAAAGAATAATATTCATAAATTAAAAAGTTTAGAAGGTGAGACGATTGTCTTAGCGACAATCTAGGTTAGAAGTTGAGATAGATTATTTTTTAAAATAAATTTCTATTTATGCTAAAGCGGCTTGTTCATTGTCTGAATCAGAATTTACAAAATTTTATAATTTTCAGAATTTAGATTTTTCTTTAAAATTGAATTATCACCCAAATCAAAAATATACATCCAAAACAAGAAATTCGTCATTCGTAATTCTCTGTGTAACTCCTTTTTTTTTCTCTGTGTAGCTTTGTGTCCAACATCTTTTGTCTGAATCAGGATTTTCAGGATTATAGAATTTTCAGAATTACCACAGCGGCTTGTTCATTGTCTGAATCAGGATTTGCAGAACCAGCCTGACTGCTGGCAGGTTTGAGAATTTGTGTTCTTTGTGCTCTTTGTAGTAAAAATATTCTATACGCTATCATACAAACTACGCTACGCTGTTTGGGCGAAATGAAATAAATTTCATTT
>CAMZLN010000192.1 GCA_947311465.1 uncultured Saprospiraceae bacterium | reverse complement strand
TAGAGTTTAATCCAAAGTTAGATGAAAATGATGGAGATGAGCCAGGATTAATTAATTCTGATCCTTATGGAGATGGTTGGATTATAAAAGTCCAAATTGAAAAAGATGATGAATTGGAAGGATTAATAGATGCTAATCAAAACAATTTTGGTGTATTCATCTAAAATTAATTTCAATTTTGATGAATTTTATATAAATATCTAACTAATTAATTCTTTGTACGCCGTAGCATCCATTAATCCTTCCAATTCATCATCTTTTTCAATTTGGACTTTTATAATCCAACCATCTCCATAAGGATCAGAATTAATTAATCCTGGCTCATCTCCATCATTTTCATCTAACTTTGGATTAAACTCTAATACTTTACCTGTTATTGGCATAAATAAATCAGACGTAGTTTTAACAGCTTCAACTGCACCGAAAACGCTATCTTGATCCAATGTTTCTCCAACCGTTTCTACTTCTACAAATACCAATTCACCTAATTCTCCTTGTGCAAAATCCGTAATTCCAATAAAGGCAACACTGTCTTCAACTCTAATCCATTCATGGTCTTTTGTGTACTTTAGTTCTTCTGGAAAATTCATAGCAATTATTTTTATTTAATAAAAAGTTCAAAAGTACTTTTAAAAATTAAAAATACAAAAATTGTCTTTAGTTTTTTGAAGCAACTGTTGATTCTTTTAAAAATTCTTTCACCCACTTACTAGTTACAGATTTTGGTCTTTCAATAGTCATCCCTAGTGCACGCGACCAACATAATGATGATAAAACGCCTAATGCTCTTGAAACTCCAAACAAAACAGTATAAAAACTATGTTCTTTCATTCCATAATGTATCAACAAGGCCCCTGAATGCGCATCTACATTTGGCCATGGATTCTTAACTTTTCCTAAGGCTTTCAATGATTCTGGTACTACAACAAACATCTTTTTAACTATTTCAACGATATCTGAATTCTTAATATATTCTTTTGCAAATTCTTGTTGTGCAGTATATCGTGGATCGGGTCTTCTCAATACCGCATGCCCAAACCCAGGAATAACTCTTCCCGAAGCAAGAGTACTATTTACGTAGTCTGCAATTTGTGATTCCGTTGGCTTACCAGTACCCAACGCATCGATCATATTCAGAATAAATTTTAGTACTTCTTGGTTTGCTAGCCCGTGCAACGGTCCTGCCAATGCATTCATTCCTCCTGACAAAGACAAATATGCATCACTTAATGTAGACCCCACCAGATGAGTTGCGTGTGCGGAAGCATTTCCTCCTTCATGGTCTGCATGTATAGTCAAGTATAATCTAATTAAACTTTTAAAATCTGGTGTATCGTTTACACCCAACATGTGTGCAAAGTTGGCAGCCCAGTCCAAAGTAAAATCTGGAGAGATATGATTTCCATTATGATAGGAACGTCTATATATATATGCTGCTACTCTTGGCAGTCTAGCAATTAAGTTCATAGAATCCTCGTATGTGGCATCCCAATATTCTGCCTTGCGCATTCCCTCTGCATATCGTTTTACAAATACACTTTCTGATTGCATAGATGCGATTGCAATAGTGAATTGCATCATTGGATGTGCATCAACTGGAAGCTGATCTAATACTTTGAAAGTATGTGCGGGAACATTACTTCTTGTTCTCCATTGATCTGCCAACCATTTAACTTCTTCATTGGTTGGAATTTCACCTACAAGCATTAGCCAAAACAACCCTTCTGGAAGTGGTTCTTTTCCTCCTTCAGCTTTTGGAAGTAATTCTTTCAATTGAGGTATTGTATATCCTCTAAACTTAATACCATCAATTGGATCTAAATGAGAAGTTTCCCAAATCATACTCTTAATGCCTCTCATCCCTCCAAATAACTGAGCAATGTTTACATCTCCAACTTTTACATCTGCATTTGCTTTTCTAAGGGCTTTTAGCTCTGTTGCTAAGCTTAGAGCTTTATCTCTAAATTTCTGTTTTAATGGATCCATATTATAGTATTTGTTCTTTTTAAAACTTTATTTTTAATAGTGTGTGTTTTTTTTTAAACACTTTTTTCCTTTTTATTTCAAAGCTGCAATATCCAGCTTTTTTTTAAAATAATTATCATTGTAACGTATATAAAAAAACTAAACCTATCCTAAAAATGGTACGTTTTTAAAGAACATTACTAAAAAAATGCATTTAATTCATTTTGAATATTAATTTTGTACGATTTTAATTCTACAGTAGTTTAGTTAATTTAATATTTTTTTAGTCTGAAATCAAAAATAAATAATGGTTATTATACAGGAAGTGATAATAAGTGATGATATTTTTAAGCAATATTTTAAATGCAATCTAAATGCTTGTAAAGGTGCTTGTTGTTGGGAAGGTGATTTTGGGGCGCCGTTAGATACCCCTGAATTACACAAACTAGAAGAAATCTTTGATGATATTAAACCTTATCTAACCAAAGAAGGATTAAAAGCTATTGATGAAAAAGGACTATTCACCTATTTTAAACAACCAAAAGAATATGGTACAACCCTTTTGGAAAATGGAGCTTGTGCTTATTTGACATATTTAGACAACGGAATTGCAGTTTGTGGTATAGAACAAGCTTTTAGAGATGGGAAAACTGACTATATGAAACCGCTGTCATGCCACCTTTACCCTATTCGGATTTCTGAAAATAGACATACTGGAATGGAAATTTTAGAATATGATATTTGGGATATTTGTAGTAAAGCTTGCGATTTAGGCAAAAAAGAGAAACTACCTATATATAAATTCGTTAAAGATGCTATCGTTAGGAAATATGGTACAGATTTCTATGATGAATTATTCGCTGCTGGAGAAAATTTATTTCCAAATAAGGATTAATTCATTTTCGATTTATTCCATATTATAAGGATAAAACTATTTTTCTTTGATTTTAATGCGCAAAGACGTTACCTTTGCATGGATTTTTCAAAAAGAAATGCTTTTTTTTAAGTTATTATTTAAATATAATCAGTTATTCAATCATAACTAACTGATAATCAATTATTAAAAATTATTATAAATAAATTCAATATAAATGGCAATTATAGGTAAAATTAGAAGTAAAAGCTGGATTCTAGTAGCAATGATGTTTCTAGGACTTGCATCCTTTATTTTAATGGGAATGATTTCTGGTAAAACAAGCGTTTTTGGCGGAAGTAGTCAATTAGATGCAGGTAGTGTAAATGGCAAAAATATCAGTTGGACAGAATTTCAAAGAACAGAAAGTGTTTTATCACAAAACAGCCGTTCTGATGCTTTTCAAAGACGATCTGCAATTTGGGACTTTTTTGTAGAAAAAGCAATCGTTGATAATGAAGCAGATGGTCTGGGTCTTGTAGTAAGTAAAGATGAATTATTGGAATTGGAATTTGGGCAAAACCTAAGTCCTGTTGTAAGAAACAGATTTACAAATCCACAGACGAGACAGGTTAATAGAGAGAATTTGAATCAATATAAAAAAGCTATTGAAGAAAATACTTTAAGTGAATCAGCTAAACAATTTTGGAGAGTTCAAGAAGAACAAATCATTAAGGACAGACTTCAAACAAAATTGTCTTCATTGGTAGAAAAAGCAATGTTCACTCCAAGCTGGATGGTCGAAGAATTAGAAAAAGAGCAAAACCAAAATATTGCATTTAATTATGTCAAAGTACCTTTTGATGCTGTAGCGGATAGTGAAGTGACTGTCGCTGATGCTGATTTATCTAATTATTTGAACAGCCATAAAGCTGAATTTACAAATAAAGAAGAAACTAGAAAAGTTGATTTTGTAAGCTTTGATATCAAGCCTTCTGCAAAAGATTCTGCAAATATTTTATCTAAATTTGCACCTTTGAAAGCTGACTTTAGTTCAACAGATAACGATTCACTTTTTGTTGCAATCAATTCTGGTATCATGACGAATGGCTACCTTACTAAAGATAAAATTACGGTTGGTGGTATTTCTGAACAATTATTCACTGAACCTGTAGGAACTGTTTTTGGCCCTTATGTTGATAGATCAAACTATCAATTGACAAAACTACAAGATAGACGGATTCTTCCTGATTCAGCTAAATCTAGAATTATTTTAATTCAAGCTCAAGCTCCTGATCAATTTGTATCTGCTAATAAAACTATTGATAGCTTATTACAGCTTATTAATAATGGTGCAGATTTCGCTGAGTTGGCGAAAAAACATAGCCAAGACCCAACAAGTGCATCGAATGGTGGTGATTATGATTATGTAGCTTTAAATCAAGTTATTCCTGCTTGGCAAGATCTTATCTTTTATAAAGGAAAAATTGGAAAAGTCTATAAAATAACTGCTCCTTATGGAGTTCAGCTTGTAGAGCCACAGGGAAGAAAAGGAGAAGAAAAAGAATATGTAAAAATTGCATCTATTGCTCAATCTATCATTCCTTCTGATGAAACTATTGCAGATGTATTTGATGTAGCAAGTAAATTCATCAATGACAATAAGACTTTAGATGAAATGAAAGCTTCTGCAAAAAACATGAATCTTGTTGTAAAATCTTCAGCTCCTTTGAAAAAGAATGACTTTATTGTTGGAGAATTGGGATCAAGCCAATCTTCAAGAGATATCGTAAAATGGGCTTTTCAAAATAGTGTAGGTGCAGTTTCTCCTTCAGTTTATTCTTTCGAAGATCCTGTTAACTATTATACAAATAAATATGTCGTAGCTGCTTTGAGAAGCATCCAGCCCGCTGGTTTACCTTCTGTAGCAAATATTAAGGAAGAATTAATGCCTTTAGTAATGAACCTTAAAAAAGGTGAAATTTTAAAAGGAAAAATTACTTCTAAAGATTTAAATTCTATAGCAACAACTTATGGAACTCAAGTAGATAGTGCGAATGACATTAAATTTAGTAGCTCGTTCGTGCCAGGTATGGGTACTGAACCTAAAGTAATCGCAAAGGCATTGACCTTAGCTAAAAACTCTGTTTCTAATCCAATTGTAGGAGAGAATGGTGTGTATATCGTAAATGTAACATCAAGCCAGAATAGTAATGGGGCATCTAATGTGGGGGCTCTTAGAAAAGTATTCAACTCAAAATATACAGCAAATATAAAATCTCAGTTGATTAAATCAATAAAGGATAATGCTGAAATTTCTGATAATAGATCTACTTACTATTAATTAGTATTTTAAAAAAAATAGTTTTAAACGGGTGTGATAAAAATTATCACACCCGTTTTTTATTTTAATCAACACTAAAACTGCTAAATTATTGATTTTATAAAAAAAAAACGATATTTTTGTGACTCTTTTTATGCTTGTTTGTCATATTCTAGAGTCATTCAAGTAAATACTATAAGCCAATTCAAATT